>CASFSC010000042.1 GCA_949296995.1 uncultured Alistipes sp.
TCCAGATAAATATTATTTCACAGTTTTCAAGAAATATATCATATGGTTATTATCTGATAAAACTACATAAAAACAGACTTCAAGTCATTCCATACAACTATTTATCCACTGTAAATGGATGAAATTTTCCATAATAAATAAAACCAAGACATAATTACATTTCATCCGACACATACACTAATATACAAAGGTTAATCCGACTGATTGATCATTACAAAAACAAATACTCCGGATTTAAAAGATAAATCCGGAGTATTTAACAAAGTGAGATGAATTAATATTTCGAAATCATTATCAACTCAACTCATTAAAGGGTATTTCCTTCGAGTTGACTGATAACTTCTTCAGAAGATGCCCATTTCGATGGTTGATCTCCCATTTCGAACTCTATAACACCTCCATTAACTATATCACTGTGGTTGATATAAGGAAGGTTATAATCTTTGCCGTTAAGTTTGGCTGATTGGATATATATATTTTTATCCGATGCATTATGAGCAATCACCTTGAAAGTCTTGCCATTTTCCATATGTATGGTCGATTCTGTAAAATGAGGAGAACCTATAACATACTGCAAACTTACCGGATTAACAGGATAGAAACCTAAGGTACTGAATACATACCATGCCGACATCTGCCCGAGGTCTTCATTGTTAACCAATCCGTCAGGAGTATCTGCATACTGAGTGGTAGTTATATCATGTATCAGTTTCTGAGTCTTCCACGGGGCTCCTACAAAATTATATGAATAAGGCATCTGATGGCCCGGTTCGTCACCATGACCGTATTTGCCGATAAATCCGGAAATATCAACATGCATGCCACCCGTAAGAGTCGTCGTATCGGCAATGATCTTATCAAGCCATGCTTCATATTGTTTTTTACCTCCCATTTTATCAATCATACCGGCCATATAGTGAGGAGTATATCCAGAATAAGCCCAAATATTACCTGAAACATAATTAGGTATCAGACTTTCCCAATTTGTTGTATCCATTTCAGCCCATGTACCATCGAGATTTTTAGGCCACAAATATTTTGTTTCCGGATTATAAAGTTCGAGGAATTTTTTCGAACGGTCTGCAAATAGTTTGGCATCATCGGTTTTGCCCAACTTCGTTGCGACTTTACTGATGGCCCAGTCATGATAGTTCTGTTCAGTAGTTTTTGAAACAGCAGCCTTGCTTTCTGCTGGAACCCAACCGCTTTTGATATAATATTGCATCCCATTATTTCCATAATTAGGACTATGTTTCTCAAGCGAGAAGGCTGCAGCTCTCATCGCATCATAAGCATTTTCAACATCTATACCAGGTATATCCTTCATAATGGCTTCTGCCATGGGAGCAACTGCATTGTAACCGATCATGCAGACATTGTCAAATCCGAGGAGTTCCCATCCTGGCAAGCCTACCTTGGAAACAGTATAACGTGAGGTAAGCGAATTGACAAAATCTTTGGTCTTATCCTGTTCAATTATGGTCAACAACGGATGAAGTGCACGATATGTATCCCATGTAGAGAAATTACTGTACATGTCGAAATCTGAATGATACTGTTTACCTTCAACAACGTAATTTCCGTCTACGTCCGAAATAATATTGGGCGATATAAGGCAATGATAAAGTCCCGTATAAAAATTACGTTTTTGTTCCAACGTACCGTTAATTTCTATTTTATCCATCTTGTCAGACCATATTTTTTCTGCATTGGCCAATGCCTTATCGAAATCTACATTCACGGCTTCCGCATCAAAATTCTTTTTGGCCCCTTCATAGCTTACATATGACAATGCTACTTTAGCTTCGATCTGTTCACCCTTTTTCACATTATAATCCACAAATGCACGGGTATTCACATCCTCAGCCTTTTTGCCTTCGATAACTTCATCATTCACTGCTACGCCTGCATTTTCAAAAGGTTTCGAGAATTCAGCATAAAAATAAACAGTTCTGACTCCTGCCGCACCATTACTTTTCTTAAATCCCCTGATCGCTTTATCTGACAAAATCTCAACGCCCGAATTCATAGTAGTTTCCATCGTATTATGAGTCGGATCTATGATGATATGAGCCATTCCTGATTCATTGAACGTGTAACGATGAAAACCTACCCTGATTGAAGTAGTAAGTTCGACATTAATATTGTAGTCGCTCAACAAAACCGAATAATAACCTGGAGTAGCCTTTTCATTATCGTGTGAAAAACGTGAACGATATCCGCTATCAGGATCTTCATCTGTACCTGGTTGCAATTTCAAATCGCCGATAGTAGGCATCAAAAGAATATCTCCCAATCCGGAAAGACCTGCACCACTGATATGGTTGTGTGCAAATCCTTTAATGGTCGAATCGATATAATTATAACCTGCACACCAGTCCCATGCTTTCCATGTGTTTGAAGGACTCAACTGTACCATCCCGAAAGGTAATGTAGCTCCGGGGAAGGTATGTCCATGCCCTCCCGTTCCAATCATCGGATCGACATACTGCATGTTCGATTCCGCTACTTTCTTGCCTCCGCACGCCATGAGTGCTACTACGCAAGAACATGCAAAAAGTTTAATTAACGTGTTTTTCATTATCATTTAAAATTAGAATTTATTCTTTCTCTAAAACAGTGGAAACCTCACGGCGGAACTCCTCTTTTTGTACATCGGAAAAATAATGGAATTCATAATCACCGTCAGGATGGGGCAGATGTGTCCCTGCATCCTCGATAATAAGTACTTTGCCACCTGGTTTCAAAACTATATTATGCCACATCTCTCGTGGTATATTATACAAAATCCCGGGCTGCATACGGACAATGTCATATTTGATTTCACAATTATCTATTTCAGCTCCGATCAGTACCGCTACACCATCTATCAACAAAAATGCCTCATCGGTATAATGGTGTATGTCAAGTCTTATTTTACTCTCCAAAGCCTCCTCCAAAGAGTAATTCAGCTGTGCCACCTGCCATTTGGGTCCCATCAGATAAGGATTATACCCTTCCCCGTCATGAACGTATGTTTCGATAAGTTTTTTCCCCTCCATAATTCAGCATATTTAATTTTCGAGAATCCTGTCAACGACCAACTGTCTGAACTGCGGGGAAAGCATTGCAAAATATGCAGTAAAACCTGTCACACGAACAACAAGATCGGGATATTTCGAAGGGTCCTTATGTGCTTCGATAACTTTATTTTTATCCATAACATTAACATTGATAAGTGTCCCACCCATATTGAAATGAGCTTTTATGACTGCACATATCATGTCAATATTTTCATCTTCGGCCATCGACGGATCGAGTTCCCACTGCATAGGGGCCGTATTCCCGTATCCGGGTTGTATATGCGCAACGGCATGAGCCAAGGCTACAGATGCACCGTCCACGCTAAAGCCTGGAAGCGGATTAGCTCCATGTGATATCGGAGTATAAGCCTTACGTCCATTAGGTGTAGCTTTGACATTTAAACCAAAACCGACTGTATTTGCCCATGAGAAGAAGCCTGGTATAAAAATGCGTCTCTTTTCAGGTTCAGATTCTTTACGTACCAATTCCACAAACAGATCTTTTATATCCGAAGCCCATTTGTCGCCACGAGAATGTCCATTACCGTAACGGTCGCTGTTCTTCAATATCTGCTGTACAACGACACCATTTTCATCTTCAAAATTGCCGGTTATATGGAAATAAACCTCTTCCCATGACAATCTCTTTTCATCTTCTATACGTTGCTGTAAGGCTGCAAAAGAATCGGCTACTACGGCAAGTCCGGCTCCATCAATCGAAAGATTGTAATATTCAGCACCTCCGTCCGAAACATCACAACCTTTTTCAAGCGGGCCATGACTGAGCAGATTAAGAATCAACTCCGGTTCATTGTATTTCTGATATTTGAGATGGTGACGTATACCTTCAGCCGCAGTATGTACTGCCAATGCCAAATGTTTTTTATAAAGATCCCACAGTTTCGATGTAGACGGTTTCGATGCCTTATCATTCATCATCTCTTCGTATGCCACTTCGAAAACTTTGGCCATATTTACCTTTACAAGGTCATTCATCGTATATTCCAATCCCGGGAGCGACATCCAGTTGCATCCCACGGCAATCCTTTGACGTGCCAGTTCAGCACTGAAACCATTACGCATGAAGCCTTCTACGAGAGCCTTATCACCTGAAAATCTCGGCCATCCGTTTTTGTTCTTAACCAAATAACTTACAGCTTTACGCAACAATTCTTCAGGCAAACCGTCATGTACGCGTATGGTTATATTCAACGAAGTATTTATTTTATCGGCAGCTTCCAATATTAGATATGAAATTTTCGAGGTCTGATCCTTACCATTTTTATCAGGTCCTCCCAATTGCCAGTAAACAGGATCGTTGATCAACAGACAAGCCAAATAGTAAACAGCATCTTCATCATCTATTCGACCTTCGGCAATATCTTTTTCATAATATGGCTGTAATAGAGAATCTATCTGTCCTCCAGCTCCGTCTCGGTTATAAGTACGTGATGCCAAATGATACCATACAATCCATTGACAAGCTTCTCGCAACGTTTCCGGAGCATTTGAAACAATATTCTCATTTACACGGGCCAATTCCAACAACGCGACTTTCTTTTCAGGGTCAGTCTCTTTCATTGCCATAGCCTTAGCTTCATCGATATGACGGCTTATCCATCCCTGTATACTTTTGATAGCACGCAAATGAATATCATAAAAATGTTGTTGTTCCTGTGAAGTATTTATTTTACGATATTTCTCTATTTTTTCAATCAATCCACCCCATCCCAATTTCAGACCTATTTCGAAATCAGGCGCAAAATGGGCATCATCGCCTATACCTGATATAATATCATACTTTTTGATATTATCTTCAAGATGTGTATAAGGATATGCAGGATTCCATTTGTTTTTACGCATCTTTGACATAAAATACATCCAACGTCCTGCCATAGCATCATCAACATCGATATAAACAGGATGGATATCCATCAGACTGCAAAAATTTTCGGTCCATCCGTCATATCCGTAAAACGATCCGTCAACGTGGTTAGGTTTTATATTCCACAAACCTTTCGGTGGAACAATGCGCCCATAATCATCTTCGTCAAGAATACCTTCGACTCTTATTTTTTCCTGAGTCTGCTCCAATTTGCGACTACGCAAATTGGCTATTCGTGTATCATACCTGTTTTTCATAATATATTATCTTTTATTTTGATTCCATTTTGCACAGCTACTTCATAAAGTGGCAAAAGCTC
>CASFSC010000043.1 GCA_949296995.1 uncultured Alistipes sp.
CTACCCTTGACCTTGAAAACGTACCGAAAACTAAGGATGGAAAGGTTGATTATTCTCAAGACTTTTTCGGTAAAGAGTGCAATCTGACTGTATCCGGACAGCTCGAAGGAGAATTAGGAGCATTGGCTTTGTCTCAAATATACACGTTCGGGCCTACATTCCGTGCTGAAAATTCAAATACACCACGACATTTGGCTGAATTCTGGATGATAGAACCGGAAATGGCATTTTATGAACTGGAAGACAACATGGATCTGGCAGAAGATTTCTTGAAATATCTGATTGCCTACGCATTGGAACACTGCAAAGACGACATAGAATTCCTCACAAAAATGTATGATGAAGAACTCATGGACCGTCTGAAATTTGTTATAGACAACGATTTCGTAAGACTCGACTATTCAGAAGGTATCGAAATACTCAAAGCGAGCGGCGTAAAATTCGAGTTCCCGGTTGAATGGGGATTAGACCTGCAAAGCGAACATGAACGTTATCTGGTGGAAAAACATTTCAAAAAACCGGTCATATTAATCAATTATCCCAAAGAGATAAAAGCTTTCTACATGAAGCTTAACGATGACGGGAAAACGGTCCGTGCCATGGATGTACTGTTCCCGAAGATAGGAGAAATAATCGGCGGTTCACAGCGCGAAGAAGATCTCGATAAATTGACAAAGCGTGTCGATGAACTCAAAATACCGCAAAAAGATATTTGGTGGTACCTCGATACACGCCGTTGGGGTTCTGCACCTCACAGCGGATTCGGACTCGGATTCGAAAGACTATTACTGTTCGTAACAGGTATGGGAAATATACGTGATGTCATTCCATTCCCGAGAACGCCTAAAAATGCTGAATTTTAGTGTATATAAGCCCGTTTTTGTTATAAAATAACAATATTAAAGGTAATTATTCTGCATATTGTTGTTAACTTTGTAAAGTAACACTAAAAACTAAACGGGAAATTATGTCACAAATAGATCAAAGGCAAACCCAGAAGCTTCTTCAAAAATTATCACCTCAACAGATACAGATGATAAAGCTGCTGGAGTTGCCTACGATGCAACTTGAGCAGAGAATTCAACGTGAAATAGAAGAAAATCCTGTATTGGAGGAAGAAAATAACGACGACAAAGACGAACAACCTAAGGAAGTATCCATGGAAGAGTATTTTGCCGAAGACGATACTCCTCATTACAAATATCATATCAATAATTTTTCAAAGGACGATGAAAAACGTCCGGTTTACCTTTCGGAAGGGCAATCGTTTACGGATTATTTGAATGAACAACTGAGTTTCAAACAATTATCACCAAAAGACAATACCATTGCACAATTTCTGATAGGAAGTCTCGACGATTCAGGATATCTCAGACGAGACCTTACGGCCATTGCCGACGATATCGCATTCAGCCTCGGCATAGAGGTGTCTGAACAGGAGATGGAAAAAATATTGAAATTGATACAACAACTGGAACCGGCAGGGATAGGAGCCCGTTCGTTGAATGAATGTCTGATATTGCAACTCAAAGCACTGCCCAAACTGAATAAAGCTCAAAAGTTGGCCTTGGATATACTTTCCAACCATTTTGATGAATTTATAAAGAAACATTACGAAAAACTGATAAAGAAGCTTGGAGTTTCGGAAAATGACTTCAAAGAGGCCATAGAAGAGATTATAAAACTGTCACCCAAACCGAGCAATTTATATAGTGACGGCAACAGGGACAATCTTCCGTATATAACACCCGATTTCATATTGGATTATCAGAACGGCATATTTGACCTGAAGTTGAATTCATCAAACATTCCCAATCTGAAAGTGTCCAAACGTTACGTGGACATGATCCGGGAAATAGCCTCATCCAATGGCACAGGCAAAGATATGAGCAATGACAACAAAGAGGCATTGCAATTTGTTAAAAGCAAAATAGATTCCGCCAAATGGTTCATATCTGCCATTAAACAGCGCCAAGACACATTAATGCGCACGATGCAAGCTATATTGAACTATCAGCAGGAATATTTTGTAGACGGGGATCAATTAAAGCTGCGTCCTATGATACTCAAAGATATTGCCGATATTACATCATTGGACGTCTCTACTATTTCAAGAGTGGTGAACAGTAAATACGTACAAACCCAATTCGGTATTATACCTCTCAAACAGCTCTTTTCGGAAGCAATGCAAACAGATAGTGGAGAGGAAGTATCATCATATGAAATTAAAAATATACTATCAAAATGTATCGAAGAGGAGGATAAACGGAAACCTCTGACAGATGAAGTGCTCATGGATATTCTGAACAGCAAAGGTTACCACATCGCAAGACGTACGGTGGCCAAATACAGGGAAATGTTAGGTATTCCGGTAGCACGATTGAGAAAACAACTGCAATAAACCAACAATGATGAATTCGGAGACTTTAACAAAATTAAGCAAAGTCATATCATATATACTACATCCTTTTTTATTACCGTCGTTTATGGCGGTAATATTGCTTTTCGGACATACTGTCATGGCTGTCATACCTATTAACATAAAATTATATTTTGTTGCCATGACATTTTTAATAACTCTCATCATCCCTGCGCTGATAATATCTCTGATGAATACACTGCATATAATCCCTAACCTTTCGCTCAACGAACGTGAACACAGAGTAATCCCGCTAATATTGGCAGGCATATGTTACACGATTTGTTATATGATTTTCAAACAGGTAGGATTGGCTTTTCTGTTGAACAAAATATTATTGACAGCTTTAATGTGCATCGGTATAGCATTCATTGTAAATATGTTTTGGAAAATAAGCCTGCACATGACAGCTATTGGAGGGATGACTGGAATTCTGACTATTCTGAATTTTTCCGGTTTTGCAACCGTCCCCTATATCCTTTTAATTTTCATAATACTTTCAGGTTTATTAGGAAGTGCACGACTGTATCTTGGTTCCCACAATATACTACAAATAGGAACCGGATTCCTGGCTGGGTTTACGGTTTCGATAATCACTATGCTTTTCACCTGACAATATACCACATATAAGTTTGGCACACCTTTTGTAACTCTATTAAATGAAGCGCGAGAAATAAAGTTTCTTCATTTATTAAGTTTGGGTTAGTAGTTTAGGGTTATAAAATACCCGCAGGAGGAGGTTGCCGGGAGGCTCCCTCCTTTTGTTGTTGATGGGTATAATAGTTTTAAAATCTATGCATTTATTAAATTAGCAGGATATAGAACGATTTTAATAAAATACAAACTGAATCTGTGTCCCCGATTATACTGAATATTATTCGAGTGAAATTTAAAAAAAGGGAATTATATGGATAGACATAACTAGAACAAAGCCATATCCGTAATTATGTAAAACAATAGTCTTGCACCATTATTTACGACCATACATTCCAAAACGCCACAATTTTAATTATCCTCGGGATGTTCCGGTATAAATCGCCAGGAAAAAAGAGATGGTTCGTTATAAACTATACGATACCAAAGATCGTCATCTGAATTCATAATATCATAACGCTCAGACGGGATGACAGCCCAAGCTCCTTCAGCTATTTCATTTTCAAGCTGTCCGACACTCCAGCCGCTGTAACCTAGAAAAAACAACAAATCGTTCGACGATATGGCTTTCGCTCCTATAAGACCGGAAAGAGCTCCGAAATCCCCACCCCAATATATCCCGTTACCGATATGTTGCGCATGAGGAATCATTACATTGCCAAGTACATGCAAAAAATTGAGTGTATTATGCCCTACCGGACCGCCTAACGAAATGCGAAAATCACAATCAGGGAATCCTTCGACCAAATCACATATTTTGTATGCAAGAGCCCTATTAAGCACAAAACCGACACTTCCTTCATCGTTATATTCGGCAAGCATAACTACCGATCTGTGGAAAAACATGTCATTGGCATAAGGGTCGCTGACAAGCAACATACCCGGTTTCAAATTACCGGATTTATCCATAAAACAACTTATTTAACAAGTTTACTTTTATAATCGGCTCTATATTTACCTTTGGCCATCGAATTGAGTTTATTCTTGATAAGTGTTTTTCGCAAAGCCGACAATCTGTCTACAAACATCACTCCGTCCAAATGGTCGTATTCATGCTGAATGATCCGGGCAGCATGACCGTCAAATTCTTCGTCATGTTCCACAAAATTCTCATCCATATAACGCATTTTTATCTTGGTCGGACGTTTAACATCCTCATGTATACCTGGAATACTCAGACATCCTTCGTTAAAAAATTCTTCCTCTCCGAAACGTTCATAAATTTCAGCGTTGATGAACGTCTTTTTAAAACCTAACAGTTTAGGTTCCTGTTCAGAGTAAACCGATGCATCCACCACGAATATGCGTATGCTCTTACCTACCTGAGGTGCTGCCAGACCAACTCCGTCTGCATGATACATCGTTTCCCATAAATCTGCTATAAACTGTTGCAATTCAGGATAATCTTTGTCAATATATTCGGCCGTCTTTCTCAATACAGGCGAACCGTAAATGTAAACAGGTAATATCATTTTATCATTTATTTATCGTTTCCATGTAACTTTGAAGAATAATCGTAGCACTTATACGATCTACCAAGGCTTTATCTTGTCTCTTCATTTTCTTTAAACCTCCATCGATCATCGTCTGAAATGCTATTTTAGAAGTAAAACGTTCATCGACCATCTCTATTTTAATTTCAGGAAACTCCTTTCCCAACTTATCGACAAACGGTTTAATATATTGATATGACTCCGAGGGTTCACCATTCATTTGACGAGGCATGCCTACCACAAACAGGTCTACACCATTTTCAGACACATATCGCTTTATATAATCCATTAATGTATGGGTTGGAACAGTATCAAGTGATCCTGCGATTATGCGCAAAGGATCGCTTACTGCCAAACCGGTACGTTTACGTCCGTAATCTATCGCCAAAATCCTTCCCATATCCATATTTTAACACCACAAAGATAGCTTTTTTAGAATTGACGATAAAATAAAAGCTCATTTTAAATATTTTTTGATAGCTTTGTATATAAATAAATGTACGAGAATGGGTAAGAGGTGAATTAATTGAAAATTGAACTATTTTACATAATAACCCACATAAAATTTAACACTATGTTAGAAATATTTCTCATTATTTTTGTGTTTATTGGCACATTAGGAAAATGTTTATTTTCAAAATAATGTAATATCAATTTTATCATTCTGTCCCTTTATTAAGATAATCCTCTTTATACTAAAACATAATTTAAACATAAAACTATGGCATTTATAAACTGTCCTGAATGTAACGCTACTATTTCAAGTAAAGCAACTACTTGTCCGCATTGCGGAGCTCCTATCGCCCCGGAAATCGACAATGAACAGATACAAAACCAAAGTCAACCAACTACCATAAAAGAAATGCCCCCAAAAACATGGTTGCTCGAATCAATATTGGCAACCCTTTTCTGTTGTCTGCCTTTTGGAATAGTTGGAATTGTGTACGCATCGCGCGTGGAATCAAACTGGTATGCGGGAAATCGTGAATTGGCCATGTCTTCTTCTCGTACTGCAAAAACATGGACGTTGGTCTCATTCGCATGTGGAATATTAAGCATAATAATCACAATTATAGCTTGGGCATTCGGCCTTATGGCTGGAATATTGGGAGGAATGAATGCTTAAAATGTCCTGGAACAGTATAACTAAAAAATATATTTTACAGGCACTAATAATTAGTGCCTGTATTGTTTTAATTATACTGTATGCCACAGTCGACCCAGCAAAAACACTTTTCCCGAAATGTCCTTTTTTACTAATAACCGGATTGGAATGTCCCGGTTGCGGATCCCAACGTGCATTGCACTGCCTATTTAACGGAGATATAGTCAATGCTTTCAATTATAATCAATTATTGATTATAATGATTCCATACATCGGCACCTGTGCATACCTGGAACTGTTGGGAGGGAAAAAACGTTTCCCTAAAACAAGAAAAATTTTAATGGGAAAAGAGGCTTGTTTCATAATTCTCGGAGTGTTTATTGCTTTTTTCCTTTTGCGCAATTTCGTATTTTAGACATTTTAATCCTCTTAGGCAGATATGTATACATATTTTACTATCTTTGCAATCTGAGTGTAAAACTACTATTATCAGCATAAAATGACACAGGAAGAACTTTTTAAAAAACTTATTGCACATTGTAAAGAGTACGGATTTATTTTTCCGTCAAGCGAAATATATGACGGTCTAAGTGCCGTTTACGATTACGGACAGCTCGGAGTAGAGCTCAAAAACAATGTAAAAAAATATTGGTGGGACGCAATGACCAAACTTCATGACAATATCGTAGGTATCGATGCCGCGATATTCATGCATCCCAAAACATGGGAAGCATCGGGACATGTCGGAGCGTTCAATGACCCTCTCATTGACAACAAGGATTCAAAAAAACGTTATCGTGCCGATGTTCTGTTGGAAGAATACATCGCTAAACAGGATGAAAAAATAGAAAAAGAGGTCGAAAAGGCTCGTAAACGTTTCGGTGAAAATTTCGACGAGAAAATGTTTCTCGAAACCAACCCTCGCGTACTGGAACACAAAACAAAAAGGGATGAAGTACATGACCGTATGGTTAAAGCACTCACAGACAATAATCTGGAAGAACTGCGTCAAATAATTATCGATGCTGAAATAACAGATCCTATATCCGGTACCCGCAACTGGACCGAAGTGCGCCAATTCAATC
>CASFSC010000044.1 GCA_949296995.1 uncultured Alistipes sp.
ACGGAAATAAAAAACGCCGTACCCGTAAATGGTCGGCGGTATCTTATCCCGCCTACTGTTATTGAAAAACTTTAGCACTGCAAGTATAGCAATTTTTTTTATACCTAAATGCCTGGTTAATAAATTTAGTGTACTGTTATCAAATTTTCTACTCTGAACGCCCGAAACCCGTCCGCCTTAACGTTGAAATATCGTACCATTTTAGGCGTTTCCTTGCTGGTTCTCTTGATTAGTTGGGCAACCCCTTGCAAGGTTTCGACGGCGTGTCGCTAAGTGCCGTCCGTTTTTTCGTAGGCAAACCGGACAACCCCGGTCCGCATCTGCTTAATAAGGCGGTAAATCTGCCACGATTTTGACAAAGCAACCGCAAATGTTTTTCCAGTCGTCTGATCTACCACGCCCGGCGCATAATGTTTGATAAATCGTGCTTGTTCATCGTTTTATTGTTTTATGGGGGCGGTGGTTAAAAGGTAGTGAGGGCGTGAGTTACCTACAAAATTTTTATACATATTTTTAATTAAATAATAATCAACCATTTATAATATACACCATCTGCCTGTCACGCAGGATTGCCAGATAATGATTTTAACACAAATGTAACAAAGCAGATGTTGACAATTATTCAAAGTATGCATACCTTTACAAAAATTCATAAGTACTTATTTTTAAGCACAAAGATATGCTACATATTGAAACAGTATGGTGGACTTTTTATCGTGGTTTTGACAAAGGAAAAACTATCTGCACTTCAATATCCAAACCAGAGAAACGATAAATAAAATACTTGAATTCGTTTTTTTGACGGGAAAATACGGGTAATATGCTAAATCAAAATGCCTTGCAAATAAATGTAAAATTTTTATTTACATGGAATTTCTTCTCGATTTTATCCTACACATTGACTTATATCTAATCGATATAGTACAGACATATCACACATGGGCATATATTATTTTGTTTCTTATCATATTTTGTGAGACAGGTTTAGTAATAACTCCATTCCTCCCCGGAGATTCGCTCTTGTTTGTCGCCGGAGCAATTACCGCGCTCCCCGACATGCCATTGGAGGTCAACCTACTGACCTTTATCCTGTTTATGGCTGCAGTACTCGGTGATTCGTGCAATTACATGATCGGTCATTTTTTCGGAAAGAAACTTTTCAATGGAAAACATTCCATTTTGTTCAAACAAAAACACGTGGACAAAACCCACGAGTTCTATCGAAAATATGGAGGAAAAACTATAATCATTGCCCGTTTTGTGCCCATCGTCCGCACATTCGCACCCTTTGCGGCTGGCATGGGAAAGATGCACTACCGTTTTTTTATGATATACAACATAATAGGTGGAGCCTTGTGGATTGCTCTATTCTGCTATACCGGCTATTTCTTCGGGGATCTGCCTTTTGTACAAAACAATTTGAAGCTACTGATTGTGGCCATCGTCATAATCTCCATTCTACCTGCAGTCATCGAAATACTCCGAACGAAATGGAAAACCTCAAAGAAAACCGTCTCAAACGAATAATTCTCAGGTGAATATTAAAAATCATACCTACTATGAAAAATTCTTTTTTTAGTCAATTTGCTCCTCAAGAACCCAAATTCTTTCCGATGTTGAGAAACCTCTCCAAGAGCCTTGTGGATTCGTCCAGCTTGTTGGTGGAAAGCATGAAATTCAGCTCGCAGGATAAGCGCAATGCATATTACAAACGTATTAAAGAGGTGGAACGAAATGCAGACATTCAGGCCAATAATATTTTCGACGAACTGGGAAAGACATTTATTACACCTTTTGACAGGGAAGATATACACAATCTGGCCTCCACGATAGACGACGTTATCGATGGAATCAACAATTGCGCCAAACGAATCACTATCTATAACCCACATCCGATCTCTGAGAGTGGGATCGAGTTATGTCAGTTCATTCATCAAGGAGCTGTCTATATAGCGAAAGCCATGGACGAGCTAGAATCCTTTCGTAAACACACATCCGCCCTACGTGAATGCTGCACGAAACTGCACGAAATCGAAAATCAGGCAGACGATATATACGAACTTTTTGTTAAAAATCTGTTCGAAAAAGAAACGGATTGTATCGAATTAATCAAGATCAAAGAGATCATGCAGGAATTAGAACGAACGACAGACACAGCTGAACGGGTCGGTAAAATTTTAAGAAATCTAATTGTTAAATATGCTTAAAGGCTAAATATTATATGGAACTATTAGTTGTTATTATCATATTGGCTTTGCTATTCGATTACATCAACGGCTTCCATGATGCAGCCAACTCGATCGCTACCATCGTTTCTACAAAGGTCCTTACACCGTTCCAGGCCGTATTGTGGGCTGCATTTTTCAATTTCGTAGCTTTTTTCATTGCCAAGTATATCATTGGAGAATTCGGAATAGCCAACACAGTATCGAAAACAGTGATAGAAGACTACATTAGCTTACCCATTATTCTAGCCGGCATCATCGCTGCCATCATCTGGAACTTATTCACGTGGTGGGAGGGAATCCCTTCATCTTCCTCTCATACCCTGATCGGAGGATTTGCAGGAGCGGCTATTATGGCTCATGGATTCAATGCTATTCAGTCAAGCGTCATCCTAAAAATTGCAGCCTTTATCTTTCTGGCTCCGCTTATCGGCATGGTGATTGCTTTCGGGTTTACACTGCTGGTATTGTATATCTGTAGACGGGCACGTCCTCAGATCGCCGAAATATGGTTCAAGAAACTGCAACTCGTCTCATCAGCTCTTTTCAGTATCGGACACGGCTTAAACGACTCGCAGAAAGTCATGGGGATCATCGCTGCAGCCATGATTGCTGCTCATTCCGAAGGTATTGGCATGGGTATCAACAGCATTGATGACCTGCCTAGTTGGGTTGCTTTTGCCTGCTTTACCGTCATTTCGTTAGGAACAATGTCTGGAGGTTGGAAAATTGTCAAAACCATGGGAACCCGTATCACGAAGGTCACTCCACTAGAAGGAGTTATTGCCGAAACAGCAGGAGCCTTTACTCTTTATCTGACCGAATTCCTGAAAATTCCCGTGAGCACTACTCATACCATTACGGGTGCCATCATTGGTGTAGGAGCTACCAAACGCCTTTCTGCCGTACGATGGGGCGTAACAAAAAACCTGTTAATTGCCTGGATATTGACTATCCCAGTCAGCGGATTGTTAGCTGCCGGAATCTATCTATTGGTTCTTCTCTTCTAAAGTTTAGAACAGCTCTCCTTTTATATTTTCCTATACACCTGCCATTAACTCTTTTTTACTTAAAAAACGGATGGTCCAAAAGTATTTCCGCATTCTCAGAAGCTGAAATCTTTATATACTTCATAAACCTATATTCTTTTTTTGAGGCCGCCCCGGTTATTATTAGTTAAGTTGTTGTTATATACGCCCTAAACGGTTCCCGTTTCATTTTCGATCCAGCTATAAGGGGCAGTATAATAGTCTCCTTTATCCTGTTTTGTTTCGGCCTCGTAGCTGATCACAGCCGAAAATATTTCGCCGTC
>CASFSC010000045.1 GCA_949296995.1 uncultured Alistipes sp.
ATCCGACAAGTCTTGAAGCCCGTGACATTCAGAAATATGTAGGTTACCTGGAACAATTACAGTAAACGAGCATGTCTACAAAAAATAAAAATCTTTCATCCGTAGGAGATGTTCCATCGGCAGCAGACATGAAATTCGGCATAGTCGTAGCTGAATGGAATGAGCAGGTCACAATGGCTTTGCTTGATGGAGCCATAAAAACACTTCTTCTAAATGGATGTAAAGAACAAAACATAATTGTAAAACATGTTCCGGGCACATTCGAACTGACAATGGGAGCTCAATTTTTTGCTGAATATACAGATGTTGATGCCGTAATAGTTTTGGGATGTGTCATACAAGGCGAAACGAGACATTTCGATTTTATTTGTCAGGGGGTCACACAAGGCGTTACCAATTTAATGACATCATGGAACATGCCTATCGCATTCGGCGTTCTTACCACCAATGACATGCAACAAGCTCTTGACAGGGCGGGCGGCAAATATGGAAACAAAGGAGATGAAGCCGCTGCAACTGCAATTAAAATGGTAGCGTTGCAAAATGAAATGGAAAAAGAAGATAATTCTTCGTCTGAGAAGAGAAAAATGGATGTGAATTAATCCACAATTCCAAATAAAAACTATCATATAAAAAACTCTGGATAAAATATCCGGAGTTTTTTTGTAAATTACCATCTGTATGATCCAATATTTTCTGGAATTTCAAATTCATTACAAAATCTATTAGATAAATTTGTACTATGAAAATATTGATAATAGAAGATGAACCATCTTTGATGGAAATTATGCAACGTGCACTCATTCAGGAGCGTTACATAGTAGAATGTGCTTCGACTTATGCCGAAGCTGAATATAAACTTGCTGGTTACAATTATGACTGCATTCTACTGGACATAATGTTACCCGACGGCAATGGTTTACAACTGCTCGAATCTTTGAAAAAACAGGGTAAACGAGAAAATGTAATAATCATATCGGCAAAAGACTCGGTAGAGGACAAAATATTGGGACTTGAACAAGGAGCAGATGACTATCTCCCAAAACCGTTCCATTTAATGGAATTGTCGGCCAGAATCAAAAGCGTTATAAGACGCAGCCAGGGAGGAGGTCAAAAGGGATATACTCTGGGTAATGTACATCTGGACCCTGACAGTTTCCGTGTTACCGTTGACGGCAAAGAAATTCAACTGCTGAAAAAAGAGTTTGATATTCTTGCCTACTTCATGCAACGGCCCAACCATCTGATCGACAAATCTGTGTTAGCTGAAGCCGTATGGGGAGATCATGTAGATCAGGCAGACAATTTTCATTTTGTTTATGCCCAGATGAAAAATCTGCGCCGCAAACTTTCAGAAGCAGGAGCCTCGATAGAAATCAAGGCAATTTATGGCTTTGGCTATAAATTATTAACTTCAGACGAATAATCTCAGTATAACTTTCACATTTTCACGAAATATCATATCGCATGAAACTGATCTACCGCATATCGTTACGCCTCTCTTTCGTATTATTACCTCTGATTGCTCTGTGGGCAGCATTTTTTTATTTCAGAATGGTAGATGAGATCAATGATGAAGCGGATGATGCACTGGGAGATTATTCTGAACTGATAATTATCCGTATGTTAGCCGGCCAGCCATTACCCCAACTGAACGAAGGTTCAAACAATAACTATTCAATAACTCCAATAGATGAAGCGTATGCCTCCAGCCATCCACATATAGATTATTATGATGCAGATGTTTTCATTCCGGAAAAAGATGAAACTGAACCGGCCCGCATATTAACCACAATATTCCAAGACAAAGAGGGGCTGTATTACGAATTAAAGGTAGCTACTCCCACATTCGAAAAAGAGGATCTTATCAAGACCATTTTGAGTTGGGTCATATTTCTCTACATCGTACTTTTAGTAACAATCATAAGCATAACTTTATGGGTCTTCCATAAAAGCATGGCTCCATTGTATGCTTTGTTGAAATGGTTGGATGAATACACTCCCGGTCATAGATCAAAACCTCTTCCCAACGATACCGGAATAACCGAATTTCGTCGATTAAATGCCGCAGCACAACAAGCGGTAAACCGTGCCGAAGATCTTAATGAACGTCAAAAACAGTTTATAGGTAATGCTTCACACGAATTGCAAACACCGTTATCGGTATTAGGCAACAGACTGGACTGGATACTTGACCATACTGATCCCAGTGAACAACAACTGGAAGAGTTGCTGAAAATGAGACACACATTGGATCATGCCGTACGATTAAACAAGACATTGCTTTTACTGACAAAAATAGACAACGGTCAATTCCCCGAAAGTACAGATATTGACATCGCAATGCTCATACGAGAACAGCAATCCATATATGATGAGATATTTGCCACTCGGGCCATACAATGCACAATGGAATTGCCTGCAATATTTAAGGTTCATATGAATGAATCATTGGCCTCCATACTCATAACCAATTTATTAAAAAATGCGTATGTACACAGTGCCAATGGTGCAAAAATAAATATACTTATAAAAGACAAAACTCTTACCGTTTCCAATCAGGGAGATACACCGCTTGACAAAGAGCGCATATTCGAACGTTTTTATCAAGGATCGAAAAAAGAAGGTTCAACAGGATTAGGATTGGCACTTGTCAGCGCTGTGTCCAATTATTATAAATTGAGGTTAAATTACTATTATAACAATGGCTATCACAATTTTACCATAAGTTGGAAATAGTCCACTTAGGCCATTAACCGTTCACAATTACAGATAAGAACTATAAAAAATAATTTTTTTCATAAAAATATAAAAATTTCAAATTCATTTCAAAATTGATATAGACCTTTGTCCTAACAAAAAGGAACAAATGTTTAACTTATAAAATTCAATATTATGAAAAAATTAATGTTAATTACGCTTTCAATTCTTACTCTTGGTACTTTTACAGCCAGTGCAGATACCGACCGAGCCATTACAGTCGAACAACTTCCACAAAAATCGCAGCAATTTATCAAACAGTATTTTCCAAATGAAAAAGTGGCTTATGCCAAAGAGGAACGAGACTTTTTGGAAACCAAATACGAAGTGGTATTCGTAAACAGTGCAAAATTAGAGTTCCAAAAAAATGGCGAATGGAAAGATGTTGATTGCAAATATTCAGCTGTACCGGCTGGCATAGTACCAGCACAAATTATCTCAAAAGTAAAAGAGCTTTATCCGGAAGCACAAGTCATCGAGATAGACAGAGACAACCGTGATTATGAAGTCAAGCTCAACAACCGTATGGAACTGACTTTCGATCTTAAATTCAACCTTATCGAAATCGACGATTAAGGAGATATCTCGAATACGAACGATTAAGATACAAACCTTTCACTTACAAAAAACGGCGATCTTTTGGGATCGCCGTTTATCATTCTGTCCTATTTAAATTGAATAATTATAACCGATATAAGTATTTTATATAACTTCACCCATCAGAGTAGCAGAAGAACAATCATTAATTTTCACGTTTACATAGTCCCCTATTTTCAAAGAGGGCTTGCGATCAAACACGACAACCTTATTTTGCGATGTACGTCCGAAAAATTGATTTTCGCTTCTTTTAGACACTCCTTCAATCAAAACCTCAAATTCCCGACCGACATCTTTTTTATTACTTTTCAGAGAAAGTTCATTTTGCAGTTGTATTATCTGGGTCAATCTCTGCGTTTTAACATCATCGGGCACATCATCTTTAAAATGACGAGCGGCTTTGGTATTGGGTCTTTCGGAATATTTAAACATAAAGGCCGACTCATAGCCAACGCTCTCCATCAGAGAAAGCGTATCCTTATGATCCTGTTCAGTTTCAGTACAGAATCCGGCAATAATATCGGTAGATATGGCACAATCAGGCAATATCCTGCGAATAGAAGCTATACGGTCCAAATACCACTCACGACTATATTTACGGTTCATCAATTCCAGCATACGGGTGCTGCCAGATTGTGCAGGCAGATGTATGGCACGACATAAATTGGGATAACGGGCCATAGTATGCAACAATTCATCACTAAGATCCTTAGGATGAGAGGTGGAAAAACGCACTCTCAGCAATGGACTTATTTCGGCCACGGCAGCAAGCAATGCAGGGAAATCGGTCTTGTTTCCATCCTTGTTCCATAAATATGAATTCACATTCTGTCCCAACAGTGTAACCTCACGGTAACCTCCTTCAAAAAGAGTTTTAGCTTCGGCAATTATCGTTTCCGGATTGCGACTGCGCTCCGTCCCTCGTGTGTAGGGAACGACACAATAGGCACACATATTATTGCATCCTCTCATTATGGATATAAATGCACTTACTCCATTCTTATCCAATCTTACGGGAGATATCTCTGCATATGTCTCTTCCCTTGACAGCAAGACATTGACAGCCGTAGCGCCATCACTTGCCTGACGCACCAAACGAGGTAAATCCCGATAAGAATCAGGACCTGCCACAATATCCACAATATTCTCCTTTTCAATCAATTCTTCTTTAAGACGTTCGGCCATGCAGCCTATTATACCTATCAACAAAGATTTATTGCGTTTTTTATATTGTTTGAACTCTTTCAGACGCCCCCAAATACGCTGTTCGGCATTATCCCGAATGGAACATGTATTGACAAAAATCACATCCGCCTGTGCAATATCTTCCGTATAACGGAACCCTTCATCCTGCATGATGGAGAGTACGACTTCACTGTCATTGACGTTCATCTGACACCCATATGTTTCAATATATATTTTGCGTCCTTCGCCTGTTAACGGGCGTAAATTTTTAATATCCATTGTCATCATTTTTTGCCGATTTCAGCACAAAAGTAATGTTTTCCAGACAAAAGAGTGGCACATCCACCCGGAAAAGCTTATATTTGTACCGTTTTAAATCTAGAATAATATCATGGTTGTTAATATACTGCTTATTTTATTGGCATATGTTTTAGGGTCAATTCCCAGTGCTGTCTGGATTGGAAAGAAGTTCTACGGGATAGATGTACGTGAACACGGAAGTCATAATGCTGGTGCCACAAATACATTAAGGGTACTCGGAAGCCGTGCTGCGGCAGTAGTTTTTGCCATGGACGTACTGAAAGGCTTTCTGGCTGTAACGTTATCACATTTGTCCGGATACTTTCCCGGCAGCGATGCCATTTTCAATCTCAAAATAGCCTTGGTTGCAGCTGCCGTACTGGGACACATATTCCCGATATTTGCCGATTTCAAAGGAGGGAAAGGGGTTGCGACACTGGCTGGTGCCACACTCGGAGTCTATCCTGCAGCCGTCGGAATATGCGTATTGATTTTTATAGCAGTTTTCATACTGACACGTTATGTATCGTTAAGTTCCATGTGTGCAGGCATATCGTTTCCTCTGGTGCTGTTGTTAATTTTCGGAGAACGTTCCTTTGCTCTGATAGCATACAGCATTGTCGTGGCACTACTTCTTATCTTTACACACCGTAAAAACATAAAACGACTTATCAACGGAACGGAATCGAAAATATCGTTCAAGAAAAAAAACGAACAATAAGTTTCATATATTTTCTTACGACTATTGCACACATTTTTACAATAGTCCAATCTCAAAAACCAGTCGAACCGGTCTCAAAAAATCTATAAATTATTTTATTCTATACCCTATATACTTATAAAACAAAGTTCAGACATATTTTAAATGTCTATTCCACACCTCAATATAAAACGTCTAAAAAACCTCACAGAGGATGACACTACACTTCATCCCCTTGAAAAGGCAAAAATTCTTATTTCAACGACAGCTATTATTTATCGAGGCTTTTGAAATACAGTTCCAGTAATTCGCGGGCTGCAATAAATGAACTTTTTTTATCTGCAAGTACCAACTGTTCGTAATTTTCAATATTGTCTTCGACCATTTTATTGCGATAAAAGTTATCACGCAAAGTTTCATTTATGGTTTCATACATCCAATATTTAGCCTGCGAATGACGATTCTTCTGATAATATCCGTTTTGTTTAGTAAATTTCAGAAAATCTTCTATTCCATTCCATATTTCAGATAAACCTGTACCTTCAACAGCCGAACAGGTATATACTCTCGGACGCCATCCCGATTCAGGCATAGGGAACAGATTTAAAGCATTCACGAAATGACTTTTGGCCAATTTTGCCCGTTGTTCATTACCGCTGTCGGCCTTATTGATTGCAATCATATCGGCCATCTCCATTATTCCTCGTTTTATACCCTGCAATTCATCGCCAGCGCCTGCTATCTGCAACAGTAGGAACAAGTCCACCATAGAATGCACAGCTGTTTCAGACTGCCCTACACCTACCGTTTCAATAAATATGACATCGAATCCGGCAGCTTCACACAGAATAATCGTCTCACGAGTTTTACGTGCAACTCCTCCCAAAGAACCCGCCGAAGGAGAAGGGCGGATAAATGTCTTTGTATTGTGCACCAAAGTTTCCATACGTGTTTTGTCACCAAGTATAGAGCCTTTGCTGCGCTCGGAACTGGGATCTATGGCCAACACCGCAAGTTTATGCCCAAGCGACGTAACCATATTGCCGATAGCCTCTATGAAAGTAGACTTTCCTGCCCCCGGCACACCCGTAATACCTATCCTCACAGAATTGCCAGAATATGGCAGGCAACGTTCTATTATATCCTGGGCTTGTTGATAATGTTCAGGCAATAAACTTTCAACCAAAGTTATGGCTTGTGATAGTATCGTAATATTGCCTTCACGTATACCTTTAAAATAGTCATCCGTAGTCAATGTATGTTTTTTAACCCTTTTAAAATAGGGATTGACAACGGGAGGCTGTTCCACCCCCGAATTAACTTTGAGTGCACTGTCATGATGCAACTCATGATGTATATCTTCGTAATGTTCCATGGCAATCAAGTATTAATGTCAAAAATACTAATTATTTCATATTCTTTAAAAATTTAATCATCTTTGTGCCCATGAATCGTAAAATACTCAGTCTCGCAATTCCCAACATGATATCAAACATTACCATACCTCTGGTAGGTATGGCTGATATCGCCATTGCCGGACATTTGGGTGATGATTCTATGATAGGTGCCATTGCCATAGGTACGGCCATTTTTAATTTCATATACTGGAACTTCGCATTTCTGCGCATGGGTACAACGGGATTCACCGCACAAGCATACGGAGCCCGCAACTTCACGGAAATAAGTTCCAATTTCGTACGGTCGCTTACTGTTGCCCTACTGGTTGCATTATTGCTGTTGATATTCCAAAAACCAATAGGATATGCCACATTTGCGATGATGAACACAACTCCCACTACAATAGATTACGTTAAGGCATATTTTTTTGCCCGTATTTGGGCAGCTCCGGCCACGGTTTCTCTGTTCGCATTTCAAGGCTGGTATATAGGCATGCAGAATTCAAAATTCCCCATGTATATATCGATTCTTATAAATATAATCAATGTGGCTCTCGGCATATGGTTTACATTCGGCATGAATATGGGTATAGCCGGGATTGCATGGGCTACGGTAGCTGCACAATACTCTGGACTCATTATGGCTATGATACTGTGGTATATATATTACAAAAGATTCTGGAAATATATCGACATACGAAGTTCTCTCGACTTCAAACCCATGCTTAAATTTTTCAAAGTCAATCGTGATATTTTTTTGCGTACAGCCATGATAGTAGTGGTTTATACTTTCTTTACGGCTGCATCCTCGAGTATGGGTGACACCATGCTGGCCATCAATTCATTGTTAATGCAACTGTATACTCTGTTCTCTTATCTTATGGACGGATTCGCTTTTGCCGGTGAATCTTTGGTTGGGAAATCAGTCGGGGCAAAAAACAGTAAAATGGCAAAAAAATATATAAACCGTTTATTAGCTTGGGGACTCGGAATTGCCATAATGTATGCACTCATATATACATTTTTATGGCATCCGCTACTTGGAATATTCACATCGAGTCCTACAATATTGGCAGGAGCGAAAGATTATGTAATATGGCTCATTTTGACTCCACTCATAGGATTCGCACCATTCCTTATCGATGGAGCTCTGATAGGCGCTACAAAAACAGATATAATGCGTAATGCCGTATTTATAACGATGGTAATATTTTTCGGAATATATTATGGAATGCGAAACATAATGGGCAACAATGCCTTATGGTTGGCTTTCATTATATTTATCGGAATGCGCGGCGTACTTCAATACTATATGACTAATAAATTGAATATTGCCTGATTATCTCACATATCATTTTCACAAACTTCCGGTTTTATCTAAGGTTATCACTGATATTGAAAGATAATCCGTGTAACATTTGCGTTTCAAATTTTATGATCACACAGTTTCAGAGAAAGAATTTATCTAAACAGGACTGATATATTGATCCTCATCCGTTACCAAAGAAACCTTTAATTAAAAGCGTTAATAATAAATAAAGGATAATTCACTCTTTCAGATAAAGTTGAGAGATAAATTATCCTTTAATATTTACAACCGCACTTAACGTGCAACAATTATCCAATTACGACCTGCCACGTTTAATATGCCAGGTCAAATCAATATAAAAAATCAATAAACAAGCCTCTACCGAAGTGACCCGAAACAAGATACGGTTCCGTAATTTTCAGGTTCAACTTTTAGCCAAGGTGAACCATCCACTCCTCCTATTTTACAGGAATCTTTTCGATACGGCGTTGATGACGGCCTCCATCGAATCCCGTATTGAGAAAAATATTAACTATCCTTAACGCCATATCATAATCGATAAAACGTGCAGGCAAAGAACATACATTGGCATTATTATGGGTGCGTGCAAGAGTTGCCATCTCTTCATTCCAACAAATAGCAGCACGAATACCCTGATGTTTATTCAACGTAATAGCTATACCGTTACCGCTGCCGCAAAGCGATATACCTCTTGTTAACTCCCCTTTTTCAATAGCTTCTGCCAAAGGGTGAGCATAATCAGGATAGTCACAGCTTTCAGCAGAATAACATCCGAAGTCAACTATTTCATATCCTTTTTTAGTAAGCTCCTCCACAAGAAATTTTTTCATGTAGAAACCTGCATGGTCATTAGCTATACCGATTTTTTTATCATCCATTATCCAATAATTTATTTATGACGTTTTGCCAACTCTTCTTCAATATCTTTGAGAGAGTATCCCTTGGCTATCAAAAGTACCAGATAATGATACATCAAATCTGATGCCTCATATATCAAAGCAGCATCATCCGTTCCGTCAACAGCTTCAATAACTGTTTCTACAGCCTCTTCTCCTACTTTTTGAGCTATTTTATTAACCCCCTTCTTGAAAAGTTTGGTTGTATACGACCCATCAGGCATCTCTTCATGACGTTTCTGAAGGAACCACTGCAGGAAACGGATGAAACCTTCATTTTCATCACCTCCAAAACAACTTTTGGTTCCTTTATGACAAGTAGGTCCCACCGGATTCACACGAATCAACAACGTATCATTGTCGCAATCCGTGGCAATGCTTTTTACGAATAAAAAATTACCGCTGGTTTCACCTTTGGTCCATAAACGCCCTTTCGTACGGCTGAAGAACGTAACTTTACCTTCGGTAACGGTTTTATTATACGCTTCTTCATTCATATAACCGAGCATCAATACTTTCAAAGTATTGTCATCCTGAATAATAACGGGAACAAGTCCTTCACAGTTTTTGGCTGTGTCCAATTCACTAAATTTCATATCTTTTATATTTTGTATTTCGTTTTGCAATATTATTCATTAAGTCTGACAGGAATATTTATTCTCAAAAGCTCCTTTTTCAATACTGGAATAGGAATCTCTCCATAATGAAATATACTTGCCGCCAAAGCTGCATCGGCTTTCCCGACAGTCAAAACATCAGCTATGTGATCTATTGTTCCAGCCCCTCCGGAAGCTATAATCGGAATAGAAAGAATATCGGACAGACGGGCAAAAGTATCACAAGGATAACCGTTTTTTGTACCATCATGATCCATCGACGTAAACAATATCTCACCGGCTCCACGTTCCTGTGCCTCCTTGGCCCATGTAAAAAGTTCCCTTTCAGAAGGATTACGTCCGCCATGAGTTGTAACAGTCCATCGTCCATCAATCATCTTCGCATCTATGGCCACTACTACGAACTGACTGCCATATTTCGATGCAATATCACTAATAAGCTGAGGATTACGAACAGCTGCACTATTCACCGTAATCTTATCGGCCCCGGCTTCGAGCAATCGTCCGGCATCCTCATAGGAAGAGATTCCTCCTCCCACGGTAAATGGGATATTTATATTGGAAGCTATTCTCGTAACCAATTCGGCAAAAGTTTTGCGTCCCTCATATGTGGCACTTATGTCGAGATAAACCAATTCGTCAGCCCCGTCTTGGGCATATTTGCGTCCCAATTCGACAGGATCACCCACTCCGCGAAGTCCCAGGAAATTAATTCCTTTGACTGTTTCTCCGTCTTTAATGTCGAGACATGGTATTATTCGTTTCGCAAGCATGATTCTTTCAACATTTCAAATGTTATACGTCCTTCATAAATCGCTTTCCCCACGATGACACTCTTCACTCCCAATTTATCCAATTCGAGAATATCCTCCCATGAGCTTATACCTCCACTGGCAATTATATCCATATCAGGAAACATATCCTGCAATTTGGCATATAAACTGAATGAAGGTCCTGTAAGCATCCCATCCTTCGATATGTCCGTACATATCACATGAGCCAGTTTCTCAGGCAAAAACTGTCCGATCAATTCTTCTACTCCTACAGTAGCACTTTCCAACCATCCATTGATAGCTATTCGCCCATCCCTCGTGTCTGCACCGAGAATGATTCTGTCCGGGCCGAACTCTGTAAGCCACATTTTAAAATTATCCGGTTTCGTTACGGCAACGCTGCCACATATAGCACGAGAGGCACCGCTATCGAATACCGACTGCAAGGCTTCACGAGTTTTAATTCCTCCACCATATTGCACTTTGAGAGATGTATTAGCTGATATACGTTCCAACACGGCTAAATTTACCGGTTTGGCTGCTTTCGCACCATCCAGATCCACAAGATGCAATCTGTTTATTCCGCAATCCTCATAGCGTTTGGCTACTTCAAGAGGATCTTTGTAATATGTGGTTTTACGGCTGTAATCGCCTTGGGTGAGCCTTACGCATTCACCCCCTATCATATCTATTGCAGGAATAATATTTATCATAATTTCAAAAAGTTTTCAAGTATCTTTTCACCTACAGAGGCACTTTTCTCCGGATGAAACTGCGTACCATAGAAATTATCCTTATGTATGGCTCCGCTAAAAGGCACTCCGTAAACAGTTGTCGCAATAGTATCCTGATTTATGGTCGGAGCAAAAGAGTGTACATAATAAACATACGCACCTTCAGCGACACCATTGAAAAGTGGAGTTTTCAATCCTTCTATTGTGTTCCAACCCATATGTGGTACTTTAAGTCCCTCAACAGCAAAACGTTTCACATAATTATCAAAAATACCTATGCATTCGGTATCATTCTCTTCACTATGCCTGCACAATAACTGTACCCCTATGCATATTCCTAAAACAGGCTGTGTAAGAGAGCGTATCACCTCTATCAAACCACGCTTTTTCAATTTTTGCATGGCAGAAGAGGCTTCTCCCACACCCGGAAGGAGTACTTTGTCAGCCGAAAGTATTTTATTCGGTGAAGCCGTTATTTCATATTCAGCACCCAATCGTCCTAAGGCATTAGCCACAGAACAAAGGTTACCCGTATCATAATCAATTACCGCAACCATATCGTATACCAATAAACATCTCAAATTTTGAACAAAAAAGCGGGATTATTATAGATACAACTTTTATAAAACCCCTTTACTGCTCGGGAGTTCAAATTTAAAACTATTTCTGGCAATAGCCATACGCATAGCACGAGAAAACGCTTTAAATACCCCTTCAATCTTATGGTGTTCATTCTCACCTGAAGCAGTTATATGTAAATTACAATGTGCCACTTCAGCAAAGCTTTTGAAAAAATGTTTGAACATTTCGGTAGGCACATCTCCTACGCGCTCACGCTTAAACTCCACATTCCATTCGAAACTGATACGTCCTCCGAAATCGATTAAAACCATGGCTTTGCTTTCATCCATGGGGAGAGCATAACCATAACGTTCGATTCCCAACTTGGAACCGAGAGCCTGGGATACAGCTTCACCCAATACGATTGCGACATCTTCCATAGTGTGATGTTCATCGACTTCCAAATCGCCTTTAACAGATAAAACCATCGACACACCTGCATGGTGAACGATCTGTTCAAGCATATGATCGAAAAATTTCAGTCCGGTATCCACATTTGATTTCTTTCCGCTACCGCCGTCAAGATCGAGTTTCAAATATATGTCTGTTTCACGAGTTTTTCGATGTACTTCAGCCACACGTTCCCCACAGCGTAAAAACTCCCATATCTTGTTCCAATCATCAGTTACAAGTGCAACCGTATCTTCCAGCGGGACTTTATATTCATTTATCATTCGTGCTCCCTCTTCAGGAGAACGTAACAAAATGGCTTTAGCACCCAGGTTTTTAGCCAGTTCAACATCTGTCATACGATCCCCAATAACATACGAAGAGGCCAAATCATATTCTCCTGACATATATTTACCGAACATTGCAGTTCCAGGTTTACGAGTCGGCGCATTTTCATAAGGCATAGTACGATCGATAAGCATATCGTCAAATCTGACACCTTCACCCTCCAACACCTGTAACATCAAATTATGTACCGGCCAAAAGGTCTCTTCGGGAAAACATTCCGTCCCCAAACCATCCTGATTCGTTGCCATTACGAGTTCATAATCCAATCCTGCAATACGGTTCAACGCTGTAATAACTCCAGGAATAAATTGCAACTTGTCCAAAGAGTCGACTTGAAAATCTATCGGAGGTTCATATATGACTGTTCCGTCCCTATCTATAAAAAGTGCTTTTTTCATTATTCGAGCTCTCCCAATATTTTTAGTAAACGGTCGTTTTCTTCCGGTGTGCCTATAGTTATACGGAGTGTTCCTTCACATCCTTTTATACGTGAGCGATCCCGCACAATTATACCGGCCTCGATCAACAAGTTATATATTTTACGAGGTTCATCCACTTTTACCAACACAAAATTAGCATCTGAAGGGAATAATTTCTTTATTACAGGCATCTTTTTCATCGCCTCCATAACCCTGTCTCGCTGCTGTTTCAACTCCTGCAACTGTTTATCAATAGGTTTGGCCAGTTGTTCCATAACTATTTTCTGTGTAACCACATTGATATTGTACGGATATTTCACCCTCGACATAATGTCGACTATAAATGGATCAGCAAACGCAAGTCCGAGTCTCAGTCCTGCCATTCCCCAGGCTTTGGATAAAGTCTGAAGTATTATCAAATTAGGGAACTCGCCCAATCTCGATAAAAATCCCTCCTTTTCTGCAAAATCTATATAAGCTTCATCGAGAACCACAATCCCGTTAAATTTGCGAATAACTTTTTCGACAGATTCAGCAGGAAAACTATTTGCCGAAGGATTATTCGGAGAACAAATAAACATCAACCTACTATTTTCATCGGCTGCAGCAAGAAGTTTATCGGCATCCAATGAGAAATCTTCACCCAAAGGGACTTCACGAAATTCCACGTCATTAATAGCTGCAGCTACTTTATACATCCCATATGTGGGAGCTATTGACACCGCATTATGGATACGGGGGTCGCAAAATACACGAAATACCAGGTCAATAGGTTCATCGCTTCCATTTCCGATAAAGATATTTTCAACCGGCATTTTTTTTACGCTTGATATAACCTTTTTCAACTCTTTTTGGCGCGGATCGGGATAACGGTTAAATCCATTGTTGTAAGGATTCTCATTCGCATCGAGATAGATACCCAAATCACCTTGATACTCATCCCTTGCGGTAGAATATGGCGCCAGATTTTTTATATTTTCACGCAGTAAATTACGAATATCCATTTTGTCACACATTACTCAGCATACTGCTGTACATTATTTATATAGTTTCAATCTTTTTTACATTTGCCAATAAATGAAGGCATATGCTGTTTTTCTACCATGTGCATTTGCAAATAAAATGTACAGGTATCATAAAAACTTATAACCCACAGGCAATATTTACAAACTTTCCAACCTTATAGTCACAGCATTCTTATGAGCATCCAACCCTTCTGCCGCAGCCATGGTTTCTATAACATTACCTATTGTTTCAAGTCCGGAAGGAGTTATTTCCTGATAAGTTATCTTTCGCAAGAAACTGTCCAAATTAACCCCGCTCATAGAGTGAGCCCAACCGTAAGTCGGCAGAGTGTGGTTTGTTCCTGATGCATAATCTCCAGCACTTTCAGGTGTATAATTTCCTATAAATACACTTCCTGCCGCAGTAATTTTTTCTGCTATACTCCATGGATTTTCCATTGAAATAATAAGGTGTTCCGCGCCGTAAGCGTTTGCAAAATTGACCATATCATCCAACGAATCCATTACCACTACACGACTGTTATCCAAAGCCTTTCGTGCAATATCGGCACGTGAAATCTTTTCCAACTGAACATCTACTTCACGGATCACCTGTTCAGCAATTCCACGTGACGAAGACAGAAGTATTACCTGAGAATCGACACCGTGTTCAGTCTGAGACAAAAGATCGGCAGCAGCGAACTTAGGATTTGCAGAAGAATCAACCATAACCATAACTTCAGAAGGACCCGCAGGCATATCGATTGCAACGACCTTGCTTACCTGTTGCTTTGCTACAGTAACATACTGGTTGCCAGGGCCGAATATTTTAAACACTTTGGGTATCGACTGCGTACCATATGCCATAGCAGCAATGGCCTGCGCCCCACCTGTTTTGAACACTCTATTTATACCGCATACTTTTGCTGCATAAAGTATTGTAGGTGCTATTTTACCCTCTTTATTGGGAGGAGTACATAATACGACCTCTTTGCATCCCGCAATCTTTGCAGGCAATGCAAGCATCAATACCGTAGAAAAGAGAGGAGCCGATCCACCGGGCACATATAACCCCACCTTTTCAATAGGGACGGGACGTTGCACACATTTTACTCCTTTCATTGTCTCCAGTTCGACTGAAGCAGGATATTGTGCAGCATGAAATTTCTTTATATTCTCAACGGCAACTGACACAGCCTTTTTCAGATCGTCAGAAATTGCCTTTTCAGCCTCTTCGAATTCATCTTGAGTAACAATAACAGAATTCAACTTCACTCCGTCGAATTGTTCAGCAAAACGTATAAGGGCATCATCTCCCTCTTTGCGGACACTTTCAATAATATCCCCGACCCGCTCATCGATAACCGATGCCGCAATTTGAGGTCTTTTCAACAAAGGAGCCCATTCACGCGGTTCGGGATTAACATAAACTTTCATCAGAGTATCATTTTTTCAAGTGACAATACCAATATATCTTCAGCACCTATCGCTTTAAGGGCCTCTATCTTACCCCACAATTCACGTTCGTTTATAACTACATGAATAGAACTCCATCCTTCCTGAGCCAATGGCAAAATTGTGGGACTTTTCATACCTGGCAGAATAGCTATCGCTTCCTCTATTTTTGCATGAGGCAGATTCATCAACACATACTTCATCCCTTTGCTGCGCTCTACAGACTCAAAACGGAACAATAATTGAGACAATAGCTGCTGTTTTTCCTCATTCAGATTTTTATTTGCTATGAGCACAGCCTCGGAAAACATCACTTTTTCAACCTCACGAAGACCATTCGTAACCAACGTACCTCCTGAACTTACGATATCGAATATTGCATCAGCCATACCTACAGAAGGAGCTATTTCAACCGATCCTGCAATTTCATGTATCTCTGCATTTATATTGTTTTCCTTGAAGAATTTCGAAAGGATAACAGGATAGGAGGTAGCTATACGTTTACCGTTAAAATAACTCAACCCGTTATACTCTTCACTTTTGGGCACCGCCAAAGATATACGACATTTACCGAATCCTAGTTTGTGTGCAATATCCACATCAAACCCCTTTTCCTCTACTTCGTTCAAACCGACAATACCGACATCGGCAACTCCCATTGCCACCGCCTGAGGTATATCGTCATCACGCAGATATAAAACTTCCAACGGGAAATCATTGCTTTGTGTAAGCAATTTGCGTTTACTTTCTTCAATAGCCACTCCTGCTTCGGCAAGCAAGGCGACACTTTCTTCGTTCAATCGGCCCTTGGCCTGAATTGCCAATCTTATCATATATTTATTGTTTTAATTATTATTATCGTAATAAAAAAATGAGGCTTACTTTTTAAGGTAGCCTCATTTGTGGTTTTCGGTTATTTATTCCGTGCAGTATAAACACACATTCTCAGCCTACCTCATTGGATGCAGGTGATGATGGTGATGAATGGCTGCACTTATTAACATATCGTTTTATAATCAATTTAATTATAGTGCAAAAATAAGTCTAATTTTCCGAAATACAATGCAATCGTACGTTTTTTTAATAAAAAGTCATAAACCACAACATACGACACATAAATTTTCTTCAAAAAAATAGACCATACGAGTCTCTTGTCCACGAACATTACCCCGTAAAACCCCTTTATTGAATACTTTAAATTCGGGCATTATCGACTGAGACGAACAGGTGGTTGATAAAATCTCATTCGGAATGGTTTTCTGAAAAATATTCTCATCCAATTTTATCTCCGTCACATGCACATCCTTCATAAAATCGATATCAGTTTCTCCTGCCCACTTGAACAGAGCCTCTTTAGCACACCACAAAAGAGCCTCGCAATCACTAACCGACAACATGCTTTTTGTGATCAGATCAAATTCAGTTTGATCAGATATACGTCTGACTGCTTTCGTAAAATTACGGTTACGATGTTCGATATCTATTCCACACGAAGAATCTCGATTTAAAGCGACGGCTGCAAATCCTTTGGTATGACTCACACTTATATATCCGCCACTCTTCAGAACAGGAGCTCCCGCATCATTATATTCGACTTGCGCATCAGGCAAGATATGTCTCAATGCCGAATGCCATGTCAACCATTCACATTTTCTAGTATCGGTATTGAATCGCTTGATATACTCCATTTCATCAGGAGTACAATAAAAGCCAAACTCTTGTACCGTTTCATCTATACGCCACAAAACAACCGTTAATGGGCCTATTTTTTTTTCAGATATTACAGGCATGACTTTCGAGATTAAAGCGCCCCTCTATCGACCACCACTTTTACTTTATCTATACGACGAACTGCCGCCTCTTCGACACTTAAGGTAAGAGCTTTACAGACCACGACATCTCCTTTTTTAAGAAAATCCCTTCGGATCTCAAGCATTAGTCCGGCAACGGTATCAGCTTCTCCTTTCTGCTCATCCAGATAATCGTCAGGCAGCTCTAAAATCTTGAGCATATCGTTTATATGAGTTTTGCCCTCGAAAATATATGTATTTTCTTCAACTTTCGTATAACATTGAGACTCGGTATCGGACTCATCGGATATTTCACCGACAATCTCTTCGAGTATATCTTCCAACGAAACCAATCCCAAAGTAGAACCATACTCATCGACAACAAT
>CASFSC010000046.1 GCA_949296995.1 uncultured Alistipes sp.
CGACTCGGCTGACTGAATGTCATATTACCCCATTTGAAACGAGATTCAGCAAATGTCAAAACAGCTCCACGTTTAGCTCGTGTCAAAGCCACATAAAACAACCTACGCTCCTCTTCCAAACCCTCAGGCGTACCCATACTCATCAGTGAAGGGAAAAGGTTCTCTTCCAATCCTGCAATATAGACATAATCGAATTCCAACCCTTTGGCCGATTGTACCGTCATCATCGTAACTCGGTTTGCATCATCCTCCGTATCGGTGTCCATATCTGTCAAAAGAGCAATATTCTGCAACCACTCCTCTATCGAAATCGAAACCGTCACATCCTCGCCCAATTCATCGGAAAGTTTCTGCTGCTCCTCGCCATATGCACGAATTGAATTCAACAATTCCTCAATATTTTCGAGTGCACTCATAGCTTCCGGCGTATTTTGCATCTTGTAAGAACCTATGATGCCGGAACGTGTAGCTATCGCAAGACCCAAATCATAAGCATCCGTCATTCCTCGCATGGCAGAGAGCTCCTTTATCATGGATACAAAATCCATTATCTTTTTGCCGGCACCTCCACGTAACTCCATGTCATTCATATCGAGAGTACTGACAGCCTCCCACATACTTATTCCGTGCTTAGCTGCCGCAGCAGATATCTTTGCTATCGTAACATCTCCTATACCTCGGGCCGGAGTATTTATAATACGAAGAAAAGCCTCATCATCCTTAGGGTTAACGACAAGGCGGACATAACCCAAAAGATTTTTTATCTCTTTTCGCTGATAAAAAGACATGCCTCCATATATCTTATAAGGAATATTCCTGCTCCTGAGAGATTCTTCAAGTACTCGCGACTGCGCATTCGTACGATACAAAATAGCCATATCACTATATAGAGCTCCCTTTTCTCGTACCGTATTGTAGATTTCGGAAGATATAACCGACGCCTCCTCTTTATCTGTATAGGCTTTTATTACCTTGATTAAATCCCCGCGTTCACCTTTAGAAAAAGATTTTTTCCTGATCTGACGCCGATTCTTTTCTATTATGCTGTTGGCAGCATCAACTATCGTCTGTGTCGAACGATAATTTTGCTCCAGCTTAAACAAACGGGCATTAGGAAAATCTTTCTGAAAACTGAGAATATTCTCGATTTTAGCCCCTCGAAAAGAATATATACTCTGTGCATCGTCTCCAACAACACATACGTTGGAATGTTCGGCTGCCAAACGACGGACTATGATATACTGCGCATAATTGGTATCCTGATACTCATCTACCAAAATATAACGGAACTGTTTCTGATATTTGGACAAAACTTCAGGAAAATCCTTGAACAATATATTGATGTTAAGAAGCAAATCGTCGAAATCCATAGCTCCGTTTTCCTTACAACGGCGTGTATAAAGTTTGTAAATCTCTGAAAACTGTGGACGACGACGTTCACGATCCTCCGTCAGGTAAATACTGTTTGCTTCATAAGCCTGTGGCGTAACAAGATTATTCTTGGCAAGAGATATACGGCTCAGAATCTCTCCCGGAACATATGTCTCATCATTTAAATTTAGTTCCTTGATTATCATCTTGACAACATTTTTCGCATCCGAAGTATCATAAATGGTATATGACGACGGATAGCCCAAATGTTCTGCTTCAGATCGCAATATACGGGCAAAAATGGAATGGAATGTACCCATCCACAGATTACGTGTCAACTGAGGAGAGACCAATTGAGATATTCTCTCCCTCATCTCACGCGCAGCCTTGTTGGTAAAAGTCAATGCCAATATGGAATATGACGCCACTCCCTGATCGAGCATATAGGCGATCCTGTTGGTAAGAACCCGTGTTTTACCTGACCCCGCACCTGCAATAATCAAAGAGGGTATTTTATAATTTATTACAGCTTCTCGCTGTACATCATTGAGTTTGTCTAAATAATCGTTCACTGTAAACCCCTCTGTTTTCTCCATAATTTCCGGCAAAGGTAAACATCTTGACGGGTAATGGAAAATCTTTTTGCGAAAGTTTAATAATGCATGCAACAAACATTCCCCGGAAATTCATATATTTAAAAATTTACAATAAATTTGCGTAACATTCGTTTAAAACTTAAGCTAATACTGTAAACGTCACAATATATGAACGAAGTCATAAACATAAAGGAACTTAACGAACGCATAGAACGTGAAAGTGTTTTCGTAGATTCCCTGAATATGGAGATGAGCAAAGTGATCGTGGGACAGAAACACCTGATAGATACTCTGCTTATCGGACTGTTATCAAACGGACATATTCTTCTCGAAGGTGTCCCGGGACTGGCGAAAACATTGGCCATAACAACGTTGGCTCAAGCGGTGGATGCAAAATTCAGCCGTATACAGTTCACTCCCGACCTTTTGCCGGCAGACCTTTTGGGTACGCTAATATACAGTCAGAAAAAGGAAGAATTTACTGTTAAAAAAGGGCCTATTTTTGCAAACTTCATTCTGGCGGATGAAATCAACCGTTCGCCTGCCAAAGTGCAAAGTGCTCTCCTCGAAGCAATGCAGGAACGACAGGTGACAATCGGAGATACGACATACCCGCTGCCCGAACCTTTCCTTGTGCTTGCAACTCAAAACCCACTGGAACAAGAAGGAACATATCCGTTACCAGAAGCCCAGGTCGACCGTTTTATGCTTAAGGCTCGAATAACATATCCTAAAAAGCAGGAAGAACGGGACATAATGCACCTGAATCTTATTCGAAATTTCCCTAAACCGAATAAAATAATTTCTCCTGAAGACATTGTGAAAGCACGTACCGTAGTGCAGGATGTGTACATGGACGAAAAAATCGAAAAATATATCATTGATATAATATTTGCTACGCGTGAACCTGCCGAATATAATTTGGCAAAATTAGTACCACTTATAAGTTACGGAGGTTCTCCACGTGCCAGCATATCGCTTGCAAAAGCTGCCAAAAGTTATGCTTTCATAAAACGTCGTGGATATGTAATTCCGGAAGATGTACGTGCCGTATGCCACGATGTGCTGAGACACCGTATAGGACTCACATACGAAGCTGAAGCCGAAAACATAACCAGCGAAGAGATTATTACCGAAATACTTAACAACGTCGAAGTACCTTAGCAGTTCATCGATATGGCAATTACGGAAAACAGTAACGATATCCTGAAACAGGTCCGCAAGATCGAAATAAAAACACGAGGGCTCAGCAATGAAATATTTGCAGGTAAATACCACAGTGCTTTTAAAGGAAGAGGTATGTCTTTCAGCGAAGTGCGTGAATATCGGGTTGGCGACGACATAAGGGATATTGACTGGAACGTAACGGCTCGTAGTCGTACGCCTCACATAAAAACTTACGAGGAAGAACGTGAACTGACAATGATGTTGCTGATCGATGTCAGTGGATCGCGAATGTTCGGAACGACCGAAAAGATCAAAAAAAATATGATTACCGAAATCGCCGCAGTATTGGCATTTTCGGCAGCACATAACAATGATAAGGTCGGATGCATATTTTTCAGCGACAAAATAGAAAAATTCATCCCTCCAAAAAAAGGACGTTCGCACGTGCTGATGATAATCCGGGAACTTATAAATTTCATGCCTGAAAACAACGGGACAGACATCGGTGGAGCGTTGAGATACCTTACAAACGTATTAAAAAAACGGTCGACTGCTTTCATCCTGTCTGACTTCATGGATACTGATACTATTCATGCCCGTTTTGAGGATGCTTTAAAAATAGCTACCGGCAAACATGATCTCGTAGGTATACGCATATACGACCATCGAGAAACGGAACTGCCCGATGTCGGCATAATAGAGATGCAGGATGCCGAAACAGGCGAAAAGATATGGGTAGACAGTTCATCAGCCATAACCCGAAAAGCTTACGCTGACAACTGGAATAAAACGAACTCTCTGATAGACACGACTTTAAAACGTTATCGCGTTGATAATGTAATGATAGCTACAGGCGAAGATTATGTCAAATCACTGATAAAATTATTTAAGCAGAGATAGCAATGATGAAGAAACTGTTTTTACCGTTATTCCTATTCTGCGCAACCGTACTACACGCACAAAATACTCCACAGGTCGAAGCCTCTTTTTCTGCCGACTCGGTAATGATAGGAGATCAGTTCAAATTGGATGTGAAGGTGACAAAAGATGTGGTACAAGTTACAGAATTCCCTACATTCGACGGAAAACTTACCGAATATATCGAAATATTGAAAGAGACTCCCGTTGACACTATGGAACGAAACGGAAGAACGGTAAAACTCAAAAAAGAATATACGCTTACCTCTTTCCAGGAAGGGTTCCACACAATGGGACATTTCCCGATGTTGTACATGGACAAAAACATTACCGATACCATATTTTCACGTGATTCGCTTATGGTACAGGTTACTACTTTGCCTGTAGATACCGCCACTCAAACTATATACGACATAAAGCGCCCTCTCGAAGCGCCTCTAAAATTCGGCGAAATAAGCGGTTATCTGCTAATTGGACTTATAGTTCTGGCTGCAATAGCTTTTGCCGTTTATTACATTGTAAAACGGATGAAAAATTCTCCATTGTTAGAACGCAAAACAACGATAGAACCTCCTCACGTTATCGCTATCAGAAAACTGGAAAAATTACATAACAAAAGATTATGGCAAGGAGGCAAACAAAAGCTCTATTATACGGCACTTACAGATATACTGCGAGAATACCTCTGTAATCGTTATGGCGTAAAGGCAATGGAAATGACCTCTGTCGAAATAAAAGATGCCATATCGCCAATTCTGTCCGGGACAAAAACGATGGAAGATTTGTCAGAAATACTCGGAACGGCTGATTTCGTAAAATTCGCGAAATATACACCTTCGGCAGAACAAAATGAAGATATGTATAATAAAGCATACTATTTTGTCGAAAACACACGGGAACAGGAAAAAGCAATTTCTGACGAAACTACTTCCACAGATACTGTTGGAACGGCAGAAGAAAAACCTCAAGCAAAAATTTCCGAGCAAAAAAGTGATAATTCAGACAGGAAGGAGGAAATGCAATGAAAAATCTTTTTGCAATTATATTCTGTCTCGGGTTAGTATGCTGTTGCACTTCAGTATGGGCACAAAAATATCCGGAACGCCGTAACATACGCTCAGGAAATAAAGCGTACGAAAACGGGAACTATCCTGAAGCCGAGGTATCATACCGCAGGGCTCTCGAAAAAAATCCGGAATCGGAAGAGGCCTCATTCAACTTGTCGAATTCATTGTATAAACAGGAACGGTTTGAAGAGGCCGGACAAATAGCTGCTCAAATTGCAACGGATTCCACTTCGAACGAGCATAAAGCTGCAGCATTTTACAACCAGGGGAATGCACTTTTCAAACAGAAAAAATTGGAAGAGGCTTTAGAGGCATATAAAAATTCATTAAGGCTCAATCCTGATGATATGGATGCCAAATTCAATTATGCCTTGACAAAAAAGCTGCTCGAAAAAGACAAAAATGGAGGCGGTAGCAACAATGACCAGAACCAACAGAACAACCAGAATCAACAAAACCAACAAAATCAACAAAATCAGAATCAAGACAAACAGGACAATCAGAATAATCAAAATAACGACAATAAACAAAACGACTCTCAAAACGACCAACAGAATCAGCAAAATCAAAACAATAATCCGAATCAACAGGATCAGCAACAAAATTCTGGAGGCATGAGCAAAGAAGAGGCTGACAGAATGTTGGAAGCTATGCAGAGCAATGAAGACAACACCAAGAAAAAACTGGATGAACAGAAGGTCAAGGCCGTAGGCAGATCTGGAAAGAACTGGTAAAAAAATGAATATTACTCGATTTGCAGATATAAACTTTTTGTGGTTGTTACTGGTATTGATACCAATGACAGCATATTATATATATCGTATGCGAAACGGATATGCGACCATACGCATGTCAACAGTCAAGGGTGTCAAAAACATTCCTCATTCTATCAAATATTACCTGAGACATCTTCCATTCGTACTGAGATGCATTGCCGTTGCACTTTTAATAATAGCAATGGCTCGTCCTCAAAGTACGGACAATAAATCAAATACGACAACCGAAGGTATAGATATTGTGATTTCACTCGATATTTCGGGAAGTATGCTCGCACGTGACTTCCAACCGGACCGTATTTCAGCAGCAAAAGATGTTGCCGCAAAATTCATAATGTCTCGTCCGAACGACCGTATAGGATTAGTCGTATTTGCGGGCGAAAGTTTCACTCAGTCACCATTGACAACGGACAAAGTATCTTTGGTGAATCTCCTCGGGGTAGTACAAAGCGGAATTATTGAAGACGGAACGGCTATCGGCAACGGTCTTGCAACAGCCATAAACCGTCTGAAGGAAAGCGATGCCAAAAGTAAAGTCGTAATCCTCCTTACCGACGGCGTAAACAACAGTGGACAGATAGCCCCTCTGACTGCGGCCGAAATAGCTCAGACATACGGTATACGAGTATATACAATAGGGGTCGGAAGCGAAGGAATGGCACCTTATCCTGCAATAGATATGTGGGGCAATATGACTTTCACTTCGATGAAAGTGGAAATAGATGAAAAAATCCTGGATGAAATCGCGCAAAAAACAGGAGGTAAATATTTCAGAGCTACCGACAACAAAAAACTCGAGGAAATATACGATGAAATAAATTCAATGGAAAAAAGTCGTGTAGAGGTCGAAAACTTCACACGTTACAACGAACTGTTCTTACCGTTCGCATTGGCAGCACTCGTAATTTTGCTGTTGGAAGCTGTCACCAGATATGTATATTTAAGAAGAATACCTTAAAACCATGTTCAGATTCGCATCGCCAGAATATCTATATTTGTTGGTCATCATTCCTCTGATGATCCTAATGTATGTTTTTACTATGAGAGTACGCCACAAAGCTCTCAGAAAATTCGGTAACGAACAGACCGTAGCTACTCTTGCGACAGAAACATCGACCCGCAGAGTGCTCTACAAATTCATTCTTCTTTGTGCAGCCATATTATGCATAATAGTCGGAATAGCCCGGCCGCAATTCGGTTCGAAACTGAAAGAAGTGACACGAAAAGGCATCGAGATTATGATTGCTGTCGATGTATCAAACAGTATGTTGGCTGAAGATTTCGAACCGAGCAGGCTTGAACGTACAAAATTTGCAATCGACCGACTGACAGAACAACTGTCAGAAGATAAAATAGGTCTTATCGTGTTTGCTGGAGATGCGTACATGCAACTACCTATAACTTCAGATTACATCTCGGCACGTAACTTCATTCGAGAAGTGTCCCCAAATATGGTTTCTAAACAAGGAACTGCAATAGGGGCTGCTATTTCTCTGGCTGCCCGTTCCTTCTCTCCTGGAAGCGAAGGTAGCCGTGTTCTAATTATCGTATCGGATGGTGAAAATCATGAAGACGATGCCGTTGCTGCTGCGGAAGCTGCAGCTAAGGACGGAATAAAAATATATACTATAGGTATAGGTACACCTGAAGGAGCTCCCATAAAAATCGGGAATGACTTTCTCAAAGATGATAAAGGAGAAATGGTGGTCACCAAACTCGATGAAGCTACATTGGAACAAATTGCGCTTACAACTGGTGGTTCATACATAAGAGCCACAAACCGCAGTATAGGTCTCGATGAAATCATAAAAAAAATAAATGAAGTGGAAAAGAAAGATCTCACTTCGACTGTTTTTGAAGATTTCAATGAACAGTATCAATATATGATAGGAGCAGCGCTTATTCTGTTAATGATTAATTTCATTATGATAGATCGCAAAAATCGTATTCTCGCAAGATTTAACATTTTTAAATAAAATTTACTGATCCTATTTGAATCAAGATAGTTACTTTTTTATTTATAATGTCTTGCAATTTTTTTGATCTTGACAATAAGGTTGAACGAAATTGTCCAAAATAATACGATATGAACGGACAAAACAATCTCAATCCAGATAAATAGAAACACTTATATTCATAAAATAAATGTGCAGAGGTTGTTATGAAGGTTGTCATTAAGAAAAGAGGTCCAATCGGATAACGATAATACACGAACTACATACTGCAACCTTAACAAAATAACAATAAAAAGAGGGTTAGATTGTAATGAAAAAAAGGTCAGCCGAGTTCTAAAATACTACTTTAGCCAATTCTTCTACCTTATTTACATATATCACATTGATACCTTTGGGTATGTTAGGCAATGATTTTTGCAAATAGCCCGACACGACAATAGATTTGAATCCGAGACGGGCCGCTTCACTAATGCGCTGTTCGCTGCGCGGTGCAGGCCGTATTTCTCCGGAAAGGCCTATCTCTCCGGCAAAACAACACCCCTCTCGAACAGGACGATCGAAATATGAAGACAAAATAGCGGCCATGATACTCATATCCAAACCTGTATCACTGATTTTAAATCCTCCCGCAAAATTCAAAAAGACATCCTTCTGATACATCTTAAGCCCCACCCGCTTTTCAAGTACTGCAAGCAACATATTCAACCTGCGGGAGTCAAAGCCTGTTGCAGAACGCTGGGGTGTTCCATAAACAGCTGTACTTACCAATGCTTGCGTTTCGATAAGATAGGAACGAAGACCGTCTATGGCTGCTCCGACGGCAATCCCGCTCAACGGTTCATCATAATGTGTCAATAAAATCGCTGAAGGATTACTTACTTCGATAAGGCCTTCACCTCTCATTTCAAAAACACCTATTTCAAAGGTCGCTCCGAAACGATTTTTTATGCCTCGCAGTATCCTGTAAATATTATTATTGTCTCCCTCAAACTGCAATACCACGTCGACAATATGCTCCAATATCTTAGGCCCCGCTATTACTCCATCCTTGGTAATATGACCGATAATGAATACCGATGTGCCGGTCTGTTTGGCATATTTCAATAACATCGCTGCACACTCCCTTATCTGGGATACACTCCCCGGGGAGGATTCTATCTGGTCGGTATATATGGTTTGTATCGAATCTATAACGACAAGGTCCGGGCTATATTCATCTATACGGTTCAAGATATTTTCCAGATTAGTCTCTCCGTATATATAACATTCCGGATTCTCAACACCTATACGTTCCGCCCGCATTTTTATCTGATTGGGAGACTCCTCGCCCGAAACATAAAGAGTTTTCAAATCTTTGGCTTTAAGTGCTATCTGAAGACTCAATGTTGACTTTCCTATTCCCGGCTCACCCCCCAACAGAACCATCGATCCGCGGACAAGACCTCCGCCCAATACCCGGTTTACCTCTCCATTGTACAAATCTATACGGCTGTAATTTTGTTGTTCTATTTCATGTACAGGCCGAGGTCGATTATTACCACGGTCAGAACCATATGAGTGTGTCCGAGTATTATCTTTCTGAACTATCTCTTCGGCCAAAGTATTCCATTCTCCGCACGACGGACACCTACCTACCCATTTCGGAGATTCATATCCGCAATTACGGCAAAAAAATGCTTTTTTTACTTTAGCCATATAACTCTATTTTATGAAAAGACGATATATATCGTTCCCCGTAACAGCTATTATCAAGCCAAACACCAAAATCATTCCGACAACCTGAGCATATTCCATAAATTTTTCACTCGGTTTACGCCTTGTTATAACCTCGTAAAGCAAGAACAAAACATGTCCTCCGTCAAGTGCCGGTATCGGCAAAATATTCATCACGGCAAGGGCTATCGATAAAAAGGCCGTAATACTCCAAAAGGCTTGCCAACTCCAAAAACCGGGGAATATATTACCGATAGAAATTATGCCTCCAACTGACTTATATGCTTCTGTTTTAGGTGTAAAAATCAATTTGACCTGTTTCCAATACGAACTTATTTCCGCACCTGCACGTTTGAAACCCTGTGGTATAGCTTGCCAAAATGTATAGCTATGAGTATTGAGTGTAAAAATTTTGCTTACAGAAACAGGATAAACCCCGATAATCGCGTCATCTGATATTTTAACAGGTAAAGTAAGAATTTTAGTTACCCCTGCACTATCACGGGCAACTCCTATCTGAACAGTTTCTCCCCTATGTTCCTTGAATGCTTGAGCAAACTGATCGAAATAACGCATGGACTCACCATTAAACGATATAAGGGTATCTCCGGGTAACATTCCTGCTTCTTTCGCACCGCCATCTTTACCCAATTGATCTATTATAAACGGCATTCGCACTGTAAGCAAATCAGGAGAATTCAACATACGTGCAATAAAACTTTCCGGTATATCGACCCTTACTTGTGCTCCGTTACGCTCAACTGTAACATATTCTGCCTGATTAAAAACAATTTCAGGAAGAATTTTCGCATAATCATCGACAGGTTCACCTTCGATATCCAATATCTTATCTCCATTCTGAAACCCTATTTCTTTACCGAGATCATTGAAGACATATCCGTATTTAACATTATCATTAGACAAATAACGATCTCCCCAGGCGTAACTCATCCCTATATAAATTGCAATGGCAAGAACGACATTCATCAATACACCTCCAACCATAATCAATAAACGCTGCCAGGCCGGTTTAGCTCTAAATTCATAAGGTTGTGCCGGTTGTTTCATCTGTTCGGTATCCATCGATTCGTCGATCATCCCGGAGATCTTTACATAGCCGCCGAAAGGGACCCACCCTATACCATATTCCGTATCTCCTTTTTTAAACTTGAACAGAGAAAACCACGGATCGAAAAAAAGATAAAACTTCTCTACCCGAACCTTAAAAATACGTGCGAATAAAAAATGTCCGAATTCATGTATTATTACAAGTAATGAGAAGCTTAGTACGAATTGTGCAATCTTAATCAATATATCCATTATACAAATTTTAATTGTTTCTCAACCAGCGCCGATGCGAGTTCTCTCGCCTGGGCATCTATAATACGGTATTGTTCCAAAGTAGGAGATTGAACGATATCCATTTTAGACAACACCTTTTCATTAATACGGGCGATATCCGTAAAACGGACAGCCCCTTTTATAAATGCTGCAACAGCAACCTCATTTGCGGCATTCAATACAGCAGGAGCACTGCCTCCCGTTTTAAGACAGTCGTAAGCAAATGCCAAATTAGGGAATTTATCAGTATCCGGAGAATAGAATTCCAATGTCCGACATTTTGCAAAATCCAATCTTTCACCTGACAAAGGTAATCTTTTGGGAAATGAAAGAGCATATTGTATAGGCAAATGCATGTCTGGAGTTCCCAACTGAGCCTTAATCGCTCCATCACAAAACTGCACCATGGAATGTATAAATGATCCGGGATGAATAACCACTTCGATCTGTTCGGGTCGCAATGAAAACAACCATTTGGCTTCTATAACCTCAAACCCTTTATTCATCATCGTTGCTGAATCGATAGTGATCTTAGCTCCCATACTCCAATTTGGATGTTTCAATGCATCATATACTGAAACAGACTCCAAATCCTCTGCAGAAGTATGAAGAAAAGGTCCGCCTGAAGCAGTCAATATGATCTTTTCTATCGCAGTAATTTCGCCAACAAGACACTGAAAAATTGCTGAATGTTCCGAATCAACCGGAATGATCGGAGCATTATATTGTGCCGAAGTCGCCATAACAATCTCTCCTGCAACGACCAGACTCTCCTTATTTGCAAGAGCTACTTTTTTGCCATGCTTGAGAGCATTGACTGTTGGGAATAGGCCACAATAGCCGACCAAAGCGACAACAACGGTATCAACCTCTGCAGAACAAACCACCTGTTCCAATGCATCGCTTCCTGCATACACTTTTATAGGGTACGATGTCAAAGCATCTTTTACTTTCGTATAATGTTCCTTATTTGCAATTACGACATTATCAGGCTGAAATTCTATCGCCTGACTAACCAAAAGTTCCCAATTATTATTCGATGAAAGAGATGTTATTTCAAAAAGGTCTCCGTACCTTCTTACTATATCGAGTGTCTGACACCCTATCGAACCGGTCGATCCGAGTACGGCCAAACGTTGTTTTAATGCTACCTTATTTCCCTCCATTATTTAAAAACAATATAACCCATAGGATCAACGGCATTACCGTTATGCCATAATTCGAATTCAAAATTACCCGACGATTCAGCTTCAGGAGTTCCAGTATAGCCTATTATCTCTCCACTGCGGACACGCTCACCATCTTTTTTCAAAACATTCACGTTACTCCTGTATACAGATATCAAGTTATTGCCATGCTGTATATAGATCACATAACCATGATCCGGAACCCATCCCGAGAAAATCACTGTTCCGTCAGCTACAGCCATAACAGGTTGGTTCACCGGAGTAACAAGACTGATACCATATTGCCCATCCCGAGGGCTGAACTGCTGTGCAACAACTCCCTGCACCGGAGCATACATCTCCATGGTATTGCGCAAGTTACGACGGCCCGTAGTAGGATCATTCAAACTGTAAGGCCCTGACGTGGCTTCCATTTGACTACGAAGAATGGAATCTTCTGCCACTACTTCCACTTTACTTTTAACATTGTTCAACGAATCCATACGCTGCACATCATTACGAGTAACAGGATTTTTGCCTTCCATTATCAATGCAACATTCTCACTGTATATCTGCATATTGCGAACTTCCTGTTGCAGAGAATCCAAGCGCATGATATTATTTATAAGCATCTCTCGCGATTTACTGCCAGGATATCCTGGGAGCAAATCCAAAATTGGAGTAAATGCCACGATAGACATAACTATGATAAAAAGAATAAGCACCAGTGCAAAAAAACCTGCCAGCAAATTCAGAGGGCTGATATGCATATACCATACTTCTGTATCGGTATGCTGGTTGCGGAAAGCCAAACGATGCTTCTCACGCATATGGGTTATAAAATATTTGAGACTTTTTCCCAGTGCCATATTTTAAATATATTTTCAATTCACAAAGATAGTAATATAACTGACTAAATTATATGATTATTTTATAGCTTTCAATTTTGAAAACAATTTATAAAGTGTAAATTTGCATAGAGTTAAGAAAAATAGGGATAACAAATAACTTTTATCCTTTTCTGTATCGCTCTGTTTTAAACTTTTGGTAGATAAAATATTGCTATATTATTTTATTTGGTATTTTTAGTGAAAAACGTTAAATTTTATGGTTAAACCTACACTTTTAGTATTGGCTGCCGGCATGGGATCGAGATATGGCTCACTCAAACAAATGGATGGTGTCGGCCCAAACGGTGAAGCTATTATCGACTACTCAATATACGATGCAATTAGAGCAGGTTTTGGTAAAGTAGTTTTCGTAATACGCCATCTTTTTGAAAAAGAATTCAGAGAAATATTTACTCCTGACAGATTCGGTGGAAAAATTGAGGTCGATTTCGTCTTTCAGGAACTGGATAAACTCCCGGCAGGATTTACTGTCCCGGCTGACAGAGTAAAACCATGGGGTACTAACCATGCTGTAATGATGGGTGCAGAAGTCATCAAAACAGAACCCTTTGCCGTAATAAATGCAGATGATTTTTACGGACAAGACGCTTACAAAACGATAGGAGACTATCTGCGCAGTATAGCTGGAGGTAAAGATAAATACTGTATGGTAGGCTATGAAGTAAAAAATACCCTATCCGACTACGGAGCCGTTTCACGTGGAGTATGTGGCGTAGACGCAGACGGAAATCTCACTTCAATGGTGGAACGTACACACATCGAAAGAATAAATGGTGTCATCCAGTTCAAGGATGAAAACGGCAACATGCAACCATTGGCTGAAAATGCACCTGTTTCAATGAATATGTTCGGATTTACTCCCGATTATTTTAATCATTCCGAACAATATTTTACCGAATATCTGAAAGACAATATATCTAACCCAAAATCAGAATTCTATATTCCAACAATGGTAAACAAACTTGTAGCTGATAAAACAGCTTCAATGAAGGTATTGCACACTTCGGCACAGTGGTTCGGTGTAACCTATAAAGAAGATAGACCTGCCGTTGTTGAACGCATACAAAAATTGATCGAATCAGGAGCTTATCCCGAAAAATTATGGAAATAGAGCAGAATGTATGGGGCTTTACCCCGGAAGGAGAAGCCATAATAATCTACACAATGACCAATTCAAAAGGGTCAAGTGTAAGGATTTCCAACATAGGGGCTGGAATTGTTTCAGTAATCATTCCTGATCGCAATGGCAATTTGGATGATGTAGCTTTAGGCTATGGTCGTCCGGAAGATTATTTCGGAGATGGTCCTTGTATGGGTAAAACTCCTGGGAGGTATGCCAATCGTATAGCTCTCGGTAAATTTTGGCTCGATGGTAAAGAGTACCACTTGGCACAAAATAATGGGCCTAACCATCTGCATGGAGGGCCCAACGGTTTTGCAAATAAACTGTGGACAGGAAGAGTCGAAACCGACCGAGTAGTATTTAATCTGGTCAGTCCTGACGGTGATGAAAAATATCCGGGAGAAGTTGTTGCAGAAGTTGTTTATGACTGGAATGATGAAAACGAACTGGAGATTACATATTATGCCAAAACATCGGCTCCGACAATCATAAACCTCACCAACCACGCATATTTTAACCTTCGCGGTGAAAGCACCGGCAGCAAAGCTATGCTGGAACAAAAACTGCAACTAAATGCTTCACATTATTTGGCTACCGATGCAACTCAAATTCCAACAGAGATTTCTCCAGTGGAAGGAACTCCGATGGATTTTACCAAACCCAAATCTCTCGGCAAAGATATAGATGCTGATTTCGAAGCTCTCAAAATAGGACATGGTTATGATCATTGTTGGGTTGTGGACAAATGGGAAAAAGGTAAACTATGTGATGTAGGAACTCTTGAGGACGAAGTTTCTGGCAGACGGATGATTATCAAATCAACTCAACCCGGAGTACAGGTATATACCGGGAACTGGTTGCAAGGAGCACCTCTCAGTAAAGAGAAAAAAGAGTATGAAAACCGTGATGGCGTAGCTATCGAATGTCAGGCATTCCCAGACAGTCCAAACCATGAACAGTTTCCATCGACAGTTTTACGTCCCGAAGAACTATATCAACAAACCATAATATACAGATTTGAAACAGACAAATAATTTAAAAATAATTTTAACCTAAAGCTTTAAAAAATGGAACAAACTAAACAAAACAAGCACATAGTTCCTATCATCATGATGATAGTTCTGTTTGCTATGATTTCCTTTGTAACCAACTTGGCTGCGCCTATGGGTGTCGTACTGAAAAACCAATTCGGTGCTTCAAACTTCATGGGTATGCTCGGTAACTTTGCAAACTTTGCTGCTTATGCATTTATGGGTATCCCTGCAGGTTTGTTGCTGCAAAGAATCGGATACAAAAAAACAGCACTTCTAGCTGTTGCTGTAGGTTTTATTGGAGTTGCCATACAATATCTATCAGGACATGCCGCAAGTTTCTCTATTTACGTACTCGGTGCTTTCGTTGCAGGGTTCTCAATGTGTATGTTGAATACAGTGGTAAACCCTATGCTCAACACACTCGGTGGTGGTGGTAACAAAGGTAACCAGTTGATCCAAATCGGTGGTTCATTCAACTCTTTGACTGCTACTTTGACTCCTATCCTTGTAGGTGCATTGGTTGGGGAAGTGACAAAAGCAAACATTACGGACGTATATCCTGTAATGTATATTGCAATGGGCGTATTCGCTCTTATATTTATCGTATTGTCAATGGTAAGTATCCCTGAACCCCACATGGTGAAAAAAGAAGATGCCGCTGCAAAAAGTAAAGACAAATACAGCGCTTGGTCATTCCGTCACTTCGTATTGGGGGCAATAGGTATTTTCGTATATGTAGGTATTGAAGTAGGTATACCGGGAACTATGATGCTCTTCATCTCCGACCCTGCTGCCGGAACTGGACTGGATGTTACAACAGCGGGGTTCGTTGCCGGAACGTATTGGTTCCTGATGCTTATCGGACGTTTCCTCGGTGGTCTTATAGGTGGTAAAGTGTCAAGTAAA
>CASFSC010000047.1 GCA_949296995.1 uncultured Alistipes sp.
CACCAGCCTGCGCACCACCGATTCGCTCTCGGATAACGAATCGTATTTCTTTGCCGAACTGAAACGCCTGAAACGCATCATTGATTTATTGAACGAAGGCAACGAACTCTTCATCATCCTCGACGAGATATTAAAAGGAACGAACTCGGCAGATAAGCAAAAAGGCTCGCTCGACCTGATCCGTCAGTTCATGCGCCTCAAGGCGGATGGCATCATCGCCACCCATGACCTCTTGTTAGGCACACTTGCCGGACAATTCCCTAACGAAATCCGCAACTATTGCTTCGAAGCCGACATTACGGACAATGAGTTAACCTTCTCCTACCGCTTGCGTGAAGGAGTGGCACAAAACATGAACGCCTGCTTCCTAATGAAGAAGATGGGGATTACGATTAATTGAATCAATCTACTTTCATAATCGCGCTATTGATGCTGCGGTCTACATCGTTCTTATCCCGTGAAGTCTTACGACCGAAATCAAAGGTGTAAGCCACTTTCACGTATCCCGTTTGCTGGTTGATACGGCTGGTCTGTATTTGATTATACTTGTAAATGCCGTAATCGGCATGTTCCTTGTAACGGGCATGTTTCGTAAACGGGTTTTCCGTTCCGGCTTCCAAGTACCAGCCTTTGTGGCTCCAGCTTACGGATGCGCCGTATACTGCGGGTTCTTTTAAGTAAGCCAATGCCCATACATCCAAATAATCCGTTTGCATTCCTCCATATAGATTTACAGAGAAATCTTTCCAAAAATAATTGATATCCAATTGTCCGCCTACATTATTATAAGTCATCGGAGTGGCGCCGCATACAATCGCGTGCATATAGTTCCCAGATAATTTCGCACGCAAGTTATCTGTTACACGGTAAGACAACCCTATATTTGCGGTCAATTGATGAGCATTGTCCCCAAAACGGTAAGTGCTTATCAGTTTATCTCCTTCTAAGAAGTATTGAGCAAACACATTATCTATGTAACCTGTATAATTAAGCAGCCCTTGCAAATTAAATTTGCCTATCAATCCACCGTAAATGATTCCTACACGATAAAACTTTACCGTTCCCATATCGGGATTGCCTCGTTGTACCTGCAAAAAGTCTACAGTTTGGTCTACATCGTTCAGGAATGAACGTTGAGGTGTAGAATTACCGATGCTGAATGAAGTACGGATTTGATGCTTCTTCGTCGGCTGATAGACTAAATTAAACCGAAGCCGGGGATTGATATATTGTTGTAAACCGTTTCCATGTACCCTATAGTTCAACATAGACATTCCCGGAGAGAAGACCAAATTCAAATGTTTTCCCCATTTCTGCGAATAAGTAAGAAACAACAGGCTTTCACCTGACCAAAGGTGCTGCCAAGAGTTGTAATCTCCTGCATACGAAGAGGAAGAAATATTGTGTTGGTGCATCAAGGATACATTCAACGAATTTTGATGTTTCATCTTTACCGTATATTTCCCAGAAAACTCTACTGTATACATGTCTTCATTGACATCCGACAAGGAACTCTGTTCATCTTCCACATACGTTCGTAAATAATCGTTTTGTGTATACGAACCTTTTACTTTAAACTCTAACTCTTGATTTTTACGCAATTTAAAATTCCCGAACAAACTTACTGAAGGCTGAAGACTTTCAGACTTTTTTTGCTCGGCTGAATGACTGTTAAGCGAATAATGACCGGAATAAGTTAACTGGTCATTGCTGCTTTCTTTCGGCACATCGTCACGCACTAACGATACTTGAGCAGAAAGATTATGTTTTTTGGTAATGTTGCTGACCTTAAATTGTGCATATTGCTGGTTGCTACGATTATCCGCACTTCCAGTCAATCGATTACGGCGAACCTCATAATCAGGAAAATAAATGCTTTCATATTTTTCGGTATGAGTACCTTCAACGTCCTTCATATTATATCCACCCCATACAGAGTATGATGTATTGCCGTGACTTATCTTAGCACCCACATTATAATCTCCCGCCAAATAACCGATAGTTTGTTTACCATCCAATGAAATGTAGCCTCCTGATCTATATTGTTTTGTTACATAATTAATAGCAGCTATATCACCAGAATACTTACCTGTCGGGACATCATAATATTCCACATTAATTATATCACGGGGGCGAAGGCTTTGCACATCCCTATAGTCGGCTTTCTCTCCATTTATATATAAGGAGACGCTTCCTCCGAAAGTAGTTACTTCACCCGTGCGCTTATTTACATCAATGCTCGGAATCATCAAGTTATAAAGCAAGTCATAACCTGTATTGGCATGCTTTACCTGTTGTTTGTCTGGAATTACCAATACCCGATCCTCTTTCCGGATAAACGAACTGCCTTTCACTACAATCTCGCCTAATATCACATTATCACTTTCCAGCATAACCACAGGTACTGTCACATCCGCGTTGCTTACGGTTACGGGAGTCACTTCCGGTTTATAGCCGATGGTGCTGAAAGCGAGCAGGTAATCATTAGAAGATACCTGATTAAGGTGATAACACCCTAAGCTGTCGGTTACAGTACCCGATACAAACGTGGAATCAGTCCGCAACAAACGCACACTGGCGTATGGCAAAGCTGTCTGCTCCGTACCTTGCAAAAGCCCCTTGATTGTGTACTGAGGGAATACCGGCAAGATATATCCCATGAAAATGGAAAAAACGAGAATACGCATGATACAATTTTGTCTTTTCATTTCTCTGCTCTTTATTTTAATTAATTAGACGCTGGAGAGGAAAAAAGGTTACCGAACGTAGAAGTCTTATGCAACTTCACCACTACCGATACGCCTTACCTTCCTCTTCTGCACTCTCCATGCCTGTATCCGCTTTTCCGTAAGCAACTGCAGCCAGGCAAACTGCCAAACCTAATAT
>CASFSC010000048.1 GCA_949296995.1 uncultured Alistipes sp.
CGGGCGTTTTGTCAAGGACCCGTTGTTTCCTGTACGTTGAATGAAAAGACGCAACCGGTTGCCGGCTTCCGAAGTCGTTAACCGAAAATTATGTAGACTCATTGGCTGTGGCGCAACCAGGATCCGTTGTATCGCATATTAAGGTCGATGATATTTTGCTTGGCGGCCAATCATCGAGTGTCAATAGGATTTACCATGTCCCCGACGAAAGGTTTAATGCTGTTGGGCCGGCGGAACAATGGCAACATTGCTACGGTTATGCTATTGAAGAACGAATCAGGTGCTTTGATTTAGATAATCGTATTGTTCTCCATTCACGAGACGGATACCTTGCCGGATAATGCCATAGTTTATCCATTGTACAAAAAAAAGTCATATGCAACTGTTGACTGACAAGCAGGTAGGGTCAATGAAGGACATGGTAGGGACAAGCGTGTGCAAGGTTACGCGCACGTCGGAGCGTGGTTACGCGCAGGTTACGTTTCGGTGTCCCGGAATGTCTCCGGGAACGGAACCAGAACCCGGCTCCGAGCGACGCAAGCAGTCATCCGTAACCCATGAAACGTTTTGATTTTCCGCTTGATAGGGGATAAATAAAATAAAACGAGACGGTTGTTGTAACCATCTCGTTTTCTCGTTCTGCGGTGCGTAGGGGATTTTATCCGAACCCGCGAAACACTCCGTGTATCAAACGGTTGCACGCATTGCCGAATGAGGCTGGTTACACACTGGTCACGCGATTTCATACCTCAAAATCCGCGTCCATGAATGCCCTTTCAATGAACCTTTACACTGCAAATGTAACCTCTTTCTCCGGCACGTGCAAGTTAATCCTGCATATAATTATCAGGAGCCAAAATCGTTATTCATCCAGTTCGACTCGGTTGCGAATATCATATAGTGTCTCGCCGTTATACGAGAAATATCTTGTTCCGTTATAGGCTCCGGATGCGAATCTGCGATCTTCTGGCATAAATGTTCCGGCAAATGATGAAAGGCCGTAAATTCGTCCTTCATACTCAACGTGATTATCGTCCGCAACCTTTACCTTAATTCCTGTAGGGTCGAAAACCAAGGTCGCCCCAATCGGAATATCGACCATACTGAACTTGAAGCGAGGTCTAACTTTTTTCCCGGACTCCTGAGACTCATTATCAGTATTCTTTTTTAGATATACTTCATCGATTTCAGCATCGTCGAGCGTAGTCGAAATATCGCGCAGAATATCCAGTGCTTTTGCTGGAGGTACGTTGAAAAATTCCCGATTCTGGCGAATGCGCAAATCTGTCAGTCGGTCGATGGTCTTGTGAATCAACGCCTCAACTTCCTCGTATTTCGAGGTTTTGAGTGTCGCATAGATTTCGAACGGCAGCGGTACGGCCGTGTTGTCCAACTCTTTCGAGCGAATATCTACCGGGCGTGAACTTTTGCCTATTTTCACCCAATCTTCCTTAAAACTCGGATTGGTCAGAATATATACGTAGCCAGGTTCCTTCATTTGTTCATATTTAATTGATACAAATATAATAATTTTAGAATTGATATTGGTATATAGTTTTGAGTGTAATGACCGATAACCTTATACTGGTAGATGTAGAATTAATGATAATTCTTTTTTTATTCTTGCTTCTTCGTCTGTCCCTATTGTCGTTAATCGCAATAGAGGAATATTATATTTGGATAAAATATTATTTTTCATATCATCTCTAACAGCCTGCTTTGTCCCTTGCTTGTGAAATTGATATCCATCTGTTTCAATGGCTAATACAGGATGTTTGCTGACTCTGTTATAAATCAAAAAATCAATATGAGTTCCTCCATTGGATACATATTGCCGTTCTTCATTGGAGAGAAGAGAGCGTTCGCGTATCAGTTGTCGTAAAGGTTGATGGCATATAATCCCAAGATTACTGAAGTTTTGATTACCTCCAATTATATTTTCTAATAAAGCAAAGGTTATATTCTCAGAATCATATTCAGAAATTCTATTATGTCTTTTTAAGAAGTCCTTTCGCGCATCTTCGTATTGTTCGTAAAGGAAATCGAAGACAGAACATATCTTACTGTTTACGATTGTGCAATTATTATAAGTAATATATGCAAGAAGATCCGATATATTGCGACTATTAGGTTGATCATTACCGGAAACAACTAAACAAAACTGATGTTTTGCTCTTGATACAGCGACATTCAGTAGATTTGGATCGTCTGAAAATGAGTTAATAGTATCATCCGTTACAGACATTATGATTGCATCTTTTTCTCGCCCTTGAAATTTGTGCACCGTTGCCACATCAACGTCATTTTCCAAATGAGAGGTTATGGCATTTACTTGTTCGTTATAAGGCGCTATTACGCCTATTTTGGATTTTTCATACGAAATAGCAGGCATTACTTCGCGTGTCATGACTTCGATTTCCCTTGGATTAAACTTACCGCGAGAATGATTGCCCGGCACTGTTTTCCATGCTTTTAGTACGTCGATTTCGCCATTGTCTTCTGTCATAATTATTAACTTGCCATCATAAAATTTTTGATTACAGAAGTTAATAATCTTGGGATGGCATCGGTAATGTTCACGTAATAATGTCTGTGGGGCATCTGAGAAAACACGACAGACTGACTCCAAAAAATTTAATTTCGAACAATCGTAGCCAGGATCAATCGCATGAGCATTTCCGATATTTTGCAGTTTTAACCGGATCTCGTCAGTAATAACATTCGGTAATTGCATTGAGTCACCAACAATCACTGCGTTTTTGGCACACATAAGTGCCAATGCCCCGGTTTCCGCTGATATTTGCGATGCTTCATCCATGATGACATAGTCAAAAAGAACATCTGATTTAAAATTTCCTCGGGCAGAGAAAGTTGTACTTAAAACAATCGGATATTCTTTGATAAAATCGGGTGTAAATAGTTGGAATACCTGACGTTCATGTCCCTTCCCGAAACGACGATATATTATGCTGCGCAAATAGCATAATGATGTTTCGCTCAGTTGAGCCATTAATCCTTTAGCGTCAGTTGCCGCTAAAGTTTTTTGAATAGTATCGATTTCTCTACTAAGCTCAAGATATTTTGTGTCGTAGAAATATCGTTGAATAATCGGGATAAGGTCAAAGAAATTATTCTTTTTGAAATCTATACCAATACCTGTGAATATATTTTTAAGCCTTAGTTTATAAAGAGTCCATCGTATATGTTCAATATATTTTGCAAATATTCCATGTGATTTGTATTCTCCTTCCGTCTGCAGTTGACACCATAAGTCCAATAATTTCAATGAGGATAATTGTCTCCTTATTTTAAAGTCTGACGTTATGCTTGTCTCTTGTTCAAAATGTGTTTTTTCTATCTCTAACGCTGCCAATTCTTGTTTGGCGCATGCAAGACGTTCTTGTAATTTGAAGACCTTTTGCAATGCTGTGGATTGATTCTTAACAGCATTTAGCATAGATGTGTTCGATTTCGCCGAACGCCATAAAATAACCTCCTTGGGAATCGTTTTTTCTGATGTTTGTGATTCGAGAAATTTTGATTTATTTTCACTGCTGCCCAATAGTGCAGCGAGAAATCCCAGTTTATACGAATCAAGTTTCTCGATAACATTCTCTATGGCCGAGTTGTTATTCGAGACAATCATTACCGTTTTACCTTGACATATAATATTGGCAACAATATTAAGAATGGTTTGTGTTTTTCCTGTTCCCGGAGGTCCTTGTATAATACTTATTTGATGTTCGAATGCAGCCTGAATTGCTTTTTGTTGACTTGCATTGCATCCAAATGGGTATATAAGTTGAGAAGATAGTAAATGTTTATCAGAAAATTTTCTCGGATTCAAATAAGATGCAGCAGCCGAGCAATCATGTATGTAATCGATATTTTCATATTGCTTTAACAACAATAGAGTTCCATCATCAGCCTTTAAAGGATTGGTCGTTGCCACATCTCGTAAATATTCCAAAACATTTTTTACGCAATTATCTTCAAGACATGATTGTATAAATTCTATTTCCGAGCCTTTATAACAAGCGTAAGCACCATTGTAGTATTCAACGTACCAATATGTTTGATATCCGTTCTGGAAAGCTGCTATGTAAGATAATGGATATAGCCGTTGCCCATTGTGAAGTAAAAGGCAATGCCGGGGATCAAGTATTTCCGGGTTCGTTAGCCATAAAACTTTGTCGTGGCTGTACGAATATGTTTTAGGATTATTCTTAAAAATGACATGACGTCTGTAAGGACTTGAGGTACTCCAACAACGCTCAACAGAGAAAGTCTTTATTTCTCCGTCTATAACAATCATATTTTCGCGTAAATCTAACATTGTTGCACCTTGACTTCAACATAGTTTACAACATTCCTGGTGTTTTAATGTTAAATATCATATTATGACGTTGCTATCAGATATTTGAACCCCGCAGTTCTGTCAACCTTGTCATGGGCGAGTATGACGTATCGCCATGGTTTTCCGCCATTTTCGGCGGTATATTCAGTTGCATTACGGCAGTACTCTTCCGCCGCCTGTTTTTTCAACTGAACCTCATCACTTGACACTTCTTTGGCGGCTTTTGTCTCAACCATGTAAATGCAATCTTCGGTTTCGACAATAAAGTCAGGTTCATAACGCTTCGATCCATTAGAC
>CASFSC010000049.1 GCA_949296995.1 uncultured Alistipes sp.
AGGTAATAATTGCTTATGATGCAATGGCTGTAATCGTCAATCCCACGAATCCGGTAAATCGGTTGACACGCGAACAGTTGGAAGCCATATTCCGCGGGAAAATCACAAACTGGAAAGAGGTAGGAGGAAACGATATGAAAATCGTAGTATACTCCCGGGAAACGTCATCGGGTACTTATGAATTTTTCAAAGAGAGTGTTTTGAAAAATAAAAATTACATGAGCAGCATACTTTCAATGCCTGCTACCGGAGCAATAATCCAATCTGTAAGTCAAACAAAAGGTGCAATAGGTTACATAGGGCTCGCTTACCTTAATCCGAAAGTAAAGGCATTGGCTATTTCATACGATGGAATACATTATTCATTGCCTTCGATAGAGAATGCTATTTCAAAAGAATATCCGGTAGTTCGCCCGCTCTATTACTATTATGACACGGCAAAAGAGGAACAGGTCGAACCATTCATAAACTACATTCTGTCAAACGAGGGGCAATCGGCCATGCGCAAAAAAGGATTCGTTCCCTTGAATTAAACAAAAAGAATAGCACGAAACAGATATGAAAAAATTTTTCGACAGTATAGTAAAAGGAATTCTTACTTGTAGCGGATTCATCACAAGCATTGTCATACTGCTCATAATAGTTTTCCTGTTTACAGAAGGATCGGGATTATTCAAGAACAAAATTATCGAAGAAGGATATGTACTTGTTTTGAATAAAACGAATGACGTAAAAGAGCTCAATGCAGAGCAAATACGTGGCATATTCGATGAGGATATTACAAATTGGCAAGAAGTAGGAGGCAAAAATATGCCGATCAAGACTTTCCGTCTCGAAGATATCCCTGCTTATTTTTCTGAAGAAGAATTAGGAAGTGAATACGAAAATGCGGGACCTCTTATTGTGCAACTTGTGGAACATACACCAGGTATAGTGGCATTCGTCCCTCAAGTGTTTATTTCGGAAAATGCCGACGTTAATTACATTGCGGACAATACAATACCTTTGAAAGATGTTTTCGGAGGTAAAGAATGGTTTCCCACAGCAACTCCTTCTCCCCTGTTCGGAATTTTACCGCTATTGGCAGGAACATTGTGGGTGAGTATTTTCGCTATCCTTTTTGCCTTACCTTTTGGATTGAGCGTCTCCATATACATGTCTGAAGTCGCATCCGACAGAATAAGGCGTATATTGAAACCGGTTATCGAACTTCTGAACGGAATTCCATCTGTTGTTTATGGATTCTTCGGACTGATCGTTATCGTTCCATTGTTGCAAAAAGTATTCAATCTACCGGTAGGCGAAAGCGGCCTTGCAGGAAGTATCGTATTGGCAATTATGGCTTTACCAACCATAATCACCGTAGCGGAAGATGCTATGCGTAGCTGTCCCAGAGAAATGCGGGAGGCAAGCCTCGCATTGGGGGCCACACAATGGCAAACCATATACAGAGTAGTTATACCGTATTCTTCTTCAGGGATAACCTCGGGGATAGTATTGGGGATAGGTAGAGCAATAGGTGAAACAATGGCTGTATTGATGGTTACAGGCAATGCCGCAGTCATCCCTCACACAATCCTAGAACCGTTACGAACCATTCCTGCTACGATTGCGGCTGAATTAGGAGAAGCACCTTCAGGAGGCCCTCACTATCAAGCGCTGTTTTTATTGGGAGTCGTATTATTCTTCATAACCCTTATAATAAACCTCAGCGTAGAATATATATCATCAAAAAACAGATAAACAGATAATTATGACACCTGTATTATTTCCCGGAAAATATGGAGCAAAGAAAAAGAGAAGCCAACAGATTGCTTTTCTTCTGTTCAGAGTGTTCAGTATTATAATAGTACTGATACTATTCACCATACTCGGGTTTATCATATATAAAGGAGCCGGAGTTATCAGCTGGAAATTCCTGACCGAAGTCCCGACAGACGGAATGACTGCGGGAGGAATATTCCCTGCCATCGTGGGCACACTATTATTAATGTTAGGAAGTGCCATCGTTGCTTTCCCGGTAGGAATAATGAGCGGCATATATATGAACGAATATGCTCCAAAAGGCAAAATGGTACGGTTCATAAGGGTTATGACAAACAATATGAGCGGAATTCCTTCAATCGTATTCGGACTGTTCGGCATGGCACTGTTTGTGAAATACCTCGGTTTCGGAGACAGTATACTCGCCGGATCTCTGACTCTGGGATTATTGTCGCTGCCGATAGTAATACGTACCACTGAAGAGGCCTTGAAAGATATTCCTAATTCTCTCAGGGAAGGCAGTCTCGCATTAGGGGCAACGAAACTTCAGACAATATGGAAAGTTATACTTCCGATCGGAATGCCGCGAATCATAACAGGTTTGATCCTCTCCTTAGGACGTGTTTCAGGTGAAACAGCACCTATACTTTTTACCTGTGCAGCATATTTCTTCCCTCAACTGCCGACTTCGATATTTGACCAATGTATGGCATTGCCATATCACTTATATGTAATTTCAACCAGCGGAACAGATATGGAAGCACAGCAGCCTATTGCATATGGGACTGCACTGGTATTGATAATAATCATATTGATAATTAATTTACTGGCAAACCTTCTTCGCAAATATTTCGGCAATAAAGTAAAAATGAAATAACAAATATGAACAGAATAGAGGCTAAAAATGTCAATTTTTATTACGGCGATTTCCAAGCTCTGAAAAACATTACAATGGGTATAGAAGACAAAAGCGTAGTTGCTTTCATCGGCCCATCCGGGTGTGGCAAATCGACTTTCTTAAGACTTTTCAACCGAATGAACGATTTGATTCCGAACACACATCTGTCGGGAGAAATACTCATAAACGGTGAAAACATATACGACAAAAACATAGAAATAAACGAATTGCGCAAAGAGGTAGGAATGGTATTCCAAAGACCTAACCCTTTTCCGAAAAGTATTTTCGAAAATGTTGCCTATGGATTGCGTGTAAACGGGGTCAAGGATAAAGAATTTATCGCACATAAAGTTGAAGAGACATTAAAGGGAGCAGCATTGTGGAGTGAGGTCAGGGATAAGCTCAAACAATCGGCATACATGCTTTCAGGAGGCCAGCAACAACGCTTATGTATTGCCAGAGCCATGGCTGTTTCACCTTCCGTACTTTTGATGGATGAACCTGCTTCTGCTTTGGACCCTATATCGACGGCTAAAGTGGAAGAACTGATACACGAACTCAAAAAGCAGGTTACCATAGTAATTGTAACCCACAATATGCAGCAAGCAGCACGAGTAAGTGATAAAACGGCTTTCTTTTATATGGGTGAAATGGTTGAATATGATTTGACCAAAAACATATTTACCAATCCGAAGAAAGAGGCTACACAAAATTATATTACGGGACGTTTCGGATAATATTTTCGGATAATATACTTTTAGGTGAAAATAAAAAATAACAGATATAGATATGGTAAAGTTTGTAGAATCTGAATTAGGGCAACTCAAAAAAGAGATAGACCGTATGTGGACCTTGGTTTACAACCAGATGGACCAGACCCACGAAGCCGTAATGACTATGGATCGGAAAAGTGCCGAGCAAATAATAGTTCGTGAAAAACGGGTCAATGCTTTTG
>CASFSC010000050.1 GCA_949296995.1 uncultured Alistipes sp.
GTACCTCATGCACATGTTGATTTTGCCTTATATTTTCAGGTTGTGCAATCCTGTTATGCCGATTCCTTTTGCAATTATCGTGACGGCTTTGTTGACCTATGTGATTTGTTATGCAATAACCAAATCTATATCGTATTTGAAGTTTGGCAAGTATTTGATAGGATGACAGGGTAGAGGAGGCAGTTTTGAAATTTGTTGCAATAACAGATGTGAATATATTGCGGCTATTTGCAACTGTTTATTAAACAATAATATATATAACTTGAACAAAATATATGTATTCAAGTTGTCTTATATCAGTTGGGTTCAATATATGACGGTCATTTTTTGCCTTTTTGCCAGGATGTTATAAATGAGAGAAAAATACTGTTTCTCCCTGTTTTAACAGCATCAGGCAACTTTTTATACAAAAAGCGTGGCAATGGTATGTCGTCAACCTTGTTTGCCACGCTTTCTATATTTTTATGATTGTTGATTATTTCACTCTTTCGTAATATTCTCTGGTGCGTGTATCTACGCGAATTTTTTCACCTGTGGTGATAAACAGAGGTACCTTAATAGTTGCACCTGTATCAACCGTAGCCGGTTTCAGAGAGTTGGTTGAGGCTGTATCACCTTTAACTCCAGGTTCCGTATAAGTAACTTCCATCTCAATAATAGGTGGTAATTCTGCAGACAGAACAATTTCTTTGTCGGTGTGGAACATTACTTCTACGATTTGACCTTCACGCATCAGATCGGAATTCTCAATCATATCGCGACTGATCTGTATCTGTTCGAAAGTTTCCGTATGCATAAAGTTACAACCGAGGTCGTCTTCATACAAATACTGGTAAGGACGACGTTCTACACGTACAACGTCGATATTGACACCAGCTGTGAATGTATTGTCGATGGTACGTCCGTTTTCAAGGTTTTTAAGTTTGGTGCGGACGAAAGCCGGGCCTTTTCCCGGTTTTACGTGTTGGAATTCAACGAGCATATATGTTTTGCCATTGAGTTCGATACACATTCCGTTTTTAAAATCTGCTGTTGTAGCCATAGTTTCAATTAATTTTGTCGCAAAAGTAAAGATTTTTTGCGAAAATAAAAAGACTAATAGAAAAGCCCTTTTTTGTTGAACAAAGTGAATCCGAAGTTAAACGTTAAGAACCAGTTATTGTTGTTGTGTTGTGCATCATATTTTGATAAGGAGAGACTGACCGGACCTATCGGCGATTGATAAACCAAAGTCGAGTTGAAAATGTAACGGAAACGTTTTTCGATATTATCTTGAACTGTATTTAATTTATCGGGAAGAAAACCATAGAATCCTGTTTGTAAATATAATTTAGGTGTGAATTCAAATGTGGGCATTAAGCCGAAGCCAAGAAATGAATTGCTGCGGAATTCTTTCAAATATACCAGTTTACTGTGAGGAGTAGGGGTGAAAGCCGGTGATGTAAGATTTGTCGAAAAATCGTTCGAAAAATTTCGGTGATTTGTTATCACACCCTGTAAAAGATAACCCATCGAAAGCCATTTGAAAAACGGTATATAGTGTTCACGCTTAAATTCTCCTCCGAACCAATAGTGAACGCTTTTCGATGCCGGTTGATAGTCGTTGAATTCTGGAGCTCCCGGAGTAAAAACTTCGTTGCCGCGTATGTATATTGCCGAAATATCCTGATACAGACCGCGAGTGGGGTAGAGCAGGTAGTTGAATGAATTACGTTCCATGGCCAGTTTCAAACCTATATATCTGAAACGTGTATTATCCATTTCATCAGCATCGGTATATCCCGGTTTTTGGTAATAACGGTAATTGTCGTTGGCTGCATTCGCTCTGAGAGATACCGTAACGAATCGATCTAAAGGAAAACTTAAGGCAGCTGTCAGATATGAATCTTTATATTTCGAATATGCCAGGTCGGTAAAACGTGATATATATCCGTAATTGCTTCGGAAGTAGTTATAATAATTGTAATTGTATCCATATTCTATGGCAAATGGCGTACGCATTACGAAATCGGTGCGTCCGCCGACATAAATCGACGTATAGAAATTACTGAAATATGTATCCAGATTATAAATGTTGGAATTGCGTCCCAAACGTCTGAATTCGGCTCCTATGTATGCTTGGTTCATGGAGGTCGAAGAGATGTTGCCTCCGAACATTATTTTGAAACTCGGTTTGGTTTGCAAATTAAGTGTCAAATTAAAAAGGCGTGTTGAATCGTTGAATTTGACATCAGGGTAATTGCCTTCTATTTCACCTTCGGACAGTAATTTGAAATATTCCGATTTGAAAGTATCGTAGTTGAAAAATTCTTCCTGATGCTTTTTCGTGCCGTTAAGGCGCATGACCTCTTTGACATACCTCGTTTGTGCCGGATTGAGACCTTTGATTTCGAATTTATCAAAAATCATATTGGGTAATTGGCTTTTATATGCCATGCGTTTTGAATCAAGTTCCGACTTCTCTACCCGACGATTTATTCTCTCCTTGATTAAAGGCATGGCTGCTATTGCGTCGCTGTATCCTTTGTTTATTACATAATCTACTTTACCGAAATCAAGTGTCGAAACGTCGGTGAATGCATGTTCTATCAATATATCGTTTTCGGAAGGAAGTTCGTAGTCTGTGTGCATCATGGTAAGGGCGAATATCTGTTCCATAATGTTGTCCGGATCAGGTTCGGCATTCCCGGCCGTGCATTTGCTGCCTATCAATATATCCGGTTTAAAATCTTCTACCAAAGGCTGCCATGGAAAATTGTTATATATGCCCCCATCATAAAGAAGAGATGAATCTTGTTCCAGAGGTTTGAATACCAGTGGAATAGTCATCGATGCCCTGATTGCACGCCCTAAATCACCACTTCGATATACAATTTCTTTTCTTTCGGTTGCATCGCTGGCAATGCAGCGGAAAGGAACAAATAGATTGTCGAAATTACCGTTACACTGTGCTGTCGCAGCGGAAAAATATTTTATGAAAGCCATATCTATCTGGCGTGACGGAATAAGGTTGGTCGGAAGGACCGGAATAGGTTTGCTTTTCTTTTTCAGGTCGAAACGCAAAGTTATCATGGAGGCATTCGGACGAGGTTGTTTGAAATAATATATATACTGATTTTCAATTTTGCCCGACATCCATGTATTTACTTGTCCCGACCTGAAAATCTGTTCTATCTCTTCCGGGCTGTATCCTATTGAGTAAAGGCCTCCTATAATTGCTCCCATCGAGGTTCCTGAAACATAGTCTATGGGAATACCGTTTTCTTCAAGAGCTTTCATTACTCCGATATGATAAAGTCCTTTGGCTCCCCCTCCGCTGAGGACCAATCCGACTTTTTGTGCCGACATGGAGAATGTAAATGTTAAAAACAGCAGTGTAATTATGACTTTCGTGCGTATCATATTTAAATAAATGCTAACTTTGCTGTTTAGAATGAGTTTTGGACAAAAATAGGAAAAAATATTAACAATAGTTATGATAGAAAAAATAAACAAACTGTTAAAACAAGTTGAGGAGTTCAGACCTAAGGCAGTTGCAGAAGTTGAAGAGTTCAGAGTGAAAATCCTGGGCCGTAAGGGTGAATTGAATGATATTCTGGAAGAGTTCAAAACTGTCGCTCCTGAATTGAAAAGAGAGTTTGGTCAAAAAATCAACCAACTGAAGACCGCAGCGATGAATAAAATCAATGCTTTGCGGGAAGAATTGGAAAACAGTGGCAATGCAGATTCTGAGGTACAGATAGATATGAGTCGTCCGGGAAGTGCCGATGAAATAGGCAGTCGCCATCCCATATCGCTTGTTAAAAATGAGATTATAGATATATTCGGACGTTTGGGATATGTGGTTGCAGACGGTCCTGAAATAGAAGATGACTGGCATGTTTTCTCTGCACTCAATTTTGCGTTGGAACATCCTGCTCGTGATATGCAGGATACTTTCTTTAGCGAGAAAAATCCAGATATCCTTCTGCGTACCCATACCAGTTCTATACAGGTTCGTACAATGGAGAGCCAAAAACCTCCTATCAGGGTTGTTTGTCCCGGTAGAGTTTTTCGTAATGAGGCTATTTCTGCCCGGGCACATTGTATTTTCCATCAGGTCGAAGGATTGTATATAGATGAAAACGTATCATTTGCCGATTTAAAACAGAGCATACTCTATTTTGCAAAAGAAATGTTTGGAGAAAAGGCTCGTATTCGTATGCGTCCTTCTTATTTCCCATTTACAGAACCTTCGGCTGAAGTAGATGTATCGTGCAATCTTTGCGGAGGTAAAGGGTGTAACGTTTGCAAACATACCGGTTGGTTGGAAATTATGGGATGTGGAATGGTTGATCCCAATGTTTTGGAAGCTTCCGGTATAGACAGTAAGAAATATTCCGGTTTTGCATTCGGAATGGGTGTGGAACGTATAGCGATGTTGAAATATGGTGTTAAGGACCTCAGGTTATATTTTGAAAATGATGTTAGGTTCTTGCAGCAGTTCGACTCCGTTATTTAGGAGCTAAATGAGGATAAAACAATATATTTTTATAATATTTATATTGGCTGTTCTGTTTTCATGCGGAGTGGCAAAACGTAACGTTGCATCCGTTTCTCATATGGAGAAAATGGATATTGCCGACGGGGATTATACCTCTGCCACAATGGCCTCTTATCTTTATACGGAAGGTATAAAGAATAATGTTATGGGTGGTGATCCTCAAAAAAGCATAGAACTGTTCAATAAGGTATTGGAAATAGATTCTTTGCATGCTCCGACTTATTTTGAATTGGCGGAGTTGTATATGCGTACTCCTGAAAAGGCTTTAAATTATTTGAGAAAAGCCAATGCAATAGATTCTGCCAATACTTGGTATAAAACTTCATTGGCCAGAGCTTATATCATTGTACAGAAATATGACAGTGCACTGCTTGTATTCAACAAGTTGATAGAGATGGCTCCCAATAATCCGGTAAATTATCAGATGCTTGCCGCTTTATATCGTGAGCAGAAACAACCGTATACGGCTATTTCTATCCTTGATTCAGTTGAGGCTAAATTCGGAACCAATCCCGATCTGATGCAATTTAAACGTCAACTGTTGGTGGAAGCCGGATTGTATGACCGTGCGGTCGAGGAGACTAAACAACTATTAAATAATTCTGGTTATGATATTGAAAATTATCGTATTCTCGGGGAATTGTATGCTCAGATAGGCAACGATTCGTTGGCTATGGATAATTTCAATAAAGCTTTGGGAATAGATCCCAATGATATTCAAACTCTTGTCTCTCTGAACGATTATTATAAATCGAAGAACGATAATAAAAATTTTTTGCTGACGGCTAAAAAGATTTTTATGTCTGATGATATACCTGTGGATGTTAAGATCGATTTCTTTGAGGATATTACACGTAGCGACAGTTATTATGTAGAGAATTTTTTGCAGATAAACGAATTGATTACGGCATTAGTCTCTAAATATCCCAAAGAATTTAAGGTATTGAAATTGTACGTCAGACATCTTGCACGAACAGGGAATAGAGAAGGCGCATTGTCTTTGTACAAAAGTAATATAGGAGATTCGGTAAATAATCGTGAAATATTGACTACAATAATCGATATCGAGGCTGTTATGAACCGTCCCGATTCGGTTGCAAAATATGCCGATATAGCGTTGAAATATTTCCCTGAAGATGCGGATCTATATATGCGTAAAGCTTCGGTGGTTTCCTATTTTTTGAAAAATTATAAAGAGGCCGATGCTGATTATAAATTGGCTCTTAAATATGCCGAAGGTGATTCCATTCGAAGTGTTGTATATGGGTCGCTTGGAGATAACTGTTATGCCCAGGGTAAGATGAAACAGTGTTTCAAGTATTATGAAAAAGCACTTGCGCTCGATACTACGAATGCCATGGTATATAATAATTACAGTTATTTCCTCTCTTCTTCCGATAAATCGTTGGAAAGAGCTTTGTCTATGGCAGAAAAAGCCATTAAATATTCTCCTGGTAATCCTACATATCTCGATACCTATGCATGGGCGCTTTATAAATTGGGCCGGTATGAAGAGGCTAAAAATGTGATGCGTCAGGCTATTTCTCTTGACACCAGGGGAAATAAAGAGTTGTTTTTCCATTATGGAGACATATTGTATGCTTTGAAAGAGTATTTTATGGCCGAGATATATTGGGAAAAGGCCGAAGAGAACGGTTATGACCCCAAAGAGGTGGAACAAAGACTGAAACTAATTGAAGATAAGAAGTGATGAATGGTGTGACGAAAATAGTTTGCATGTTGGTTTTGATCCTGTTTTCGGGAGTTGTATATGGGCAGAGCCTCGAAGAGTTGCGCAAAGAGGTCGAAAATGCCGAAGAAGAGATACGTTTGACCAATGAATTGTTGTCTAAAACTAAAAGTGACAAAAAATCGAGCCAGAATCAGCTCAGGCTTATTCAAAATAAAATACGAAACAGAAAAAATATCGTATCCAATCTTGAGAAACAATCCTCTTTGATAACGAAGGATATAACCGATAAGAGCGGAACGGTCAAACAACTTGAAGATACGCTTCAGATATTGCGTAAGGAGTATGGCGATATGGTGTATGATGCCTATAAGAATTATAAGCTGAATAATTTTCTTGTTTTTCTGTTTGCGTCGAAAGATTTTAACGATGCTACCAAACGTATCGCTTATATGCGCCGTTATAATCGTATGCGTGAGATGAAAGCGGCTGAAATAGATTCTGTATCGATGCGTATAACGGGTCAAATTACCGAGTTGCAGGGTAAAAAGGATGATTTGGTAAAAGTCCAGCAGACCAGACAGAATGAAATAGCCACCCTTGGGAAAGATGAGGCTGAATATAAAACCTCCGTTAATAAACTGAACAAGGAAGAGAGCCGTCTGGCCTCACAGATTAAAACAAAACAGCAGGAATTAAACCGTATACAGCAGCAAATTAAGAAAATGGTTGCTGCCCAGGCTAAAAAGGACAGTAAAGCACCCCGTTCTGCAGCAGAGGAAGAGTATATAGCCACCCTTTCCGGACAATTCGATCAGAACAAGGGTAAATTGCCTTATCCTGTAAGTGGAGGTGTCATTGTAGACGGTTGGGGAATGCATCCTCATCCTACTCAAAAAGGTATAATGGTCAATAATACGGGAATTGATATAGCTGCCCAAAGTGGAGCCAAGGTTAAGGCTGTTTTTGAAGGAGAGGTGCGTAACGTGTTTTATATACAGGGATTTAATAATAATGTCATGATACGTCATGGGAATTATTATACAGTCTATTCGAAACTTGAAAAAGTTTCTGTGAAAACGGGCGATAAAGTGGCATTGAATCAGGTTATTGGTTCCATATCCTCTTCCGATAACAGCGATGATCATGTTTTGCATTTCGAAATATGGCGCGAAACGACAAATTTGAATCCAACAACATGGTTAAGGCGTTAAAAATCAGCGTGCTATGAAAATAAGTTTTTATAGACAAGATTGTACGTTCAACCTGAAAGGTAGAACTCGTGTCAAACAATGGTTGAAAAAGTGTATTGAAACCGAAGGCGGTACATTGGGTGATATATCGATAGTCTTTTGTTCGGATAATTACCTTTTGAATATAAACAGAGAATATCTCAAACATGACTATTTTACCGATATCATAACATTCGATTATTCGGAAGAAAAGAGAGTGTCTGGAGATCTTATGATAAGTGTGGATACCGTACGCAGTAATGCTGAAAAATTTGGCGCTGATTTTCACGATGAACTTTGTCGCGTTATGGTGCATGGAGTATTGCATCTGTTAGGATATGGAGATAAAACTCCCCAAGAAGAGATAAAAATGCATGCTCTTGAAGATAAATATTTGAGTCTCAGAGATTAAGCTTGTATGAAATTTGAATACGATATAATAGTTGTAGGAGCAGGACATGCAGGATGTGAAGCTGCTGCCGCTGCCGCTAATATGGGGTGTCGTACGCTGCTGGTTACTATGGATATGACAAAATTTGCCGACATGTCCTGTAATCCAGCTGTAGGCGGTGTCGCAAAAGGGCAGATTGTGCGTGAAATAGATGCGATGGGTGGTTACATGGGACTTGTTACCGATAAGGCTACTTTGCAGTTTCGTATGCTCAATCGTTCCAAAGGACCTGCTATGTGGAGTCCGAGAGCGCAGTGCGACAAACAGAAATTTTCGGCAGTGTGGCGTAAGACATTGGAAAGTTTGCCGAATCTTTTTGTTTGGCAGGATACTGTTACGGAAATTAAAGTTGAAGATGGAGTCGTCAAGGGTATAGTAACTCGTTTGGGAGTTACATTTAATGCCAAAGCTGTTATCTTGACTGCCGGGACATTCCTGAATGGCTTGATGCACGTTGGTCGTAATCAGGTCGCAGGGGGTAGAGCAGGAGATCCTCCCTCGTTAGGACTTAGTGATCAGTTGGCTTCACTGGGATTTGAGGTGGGCCGAATGAAAACCGGAACACCTGCAAGGTTTGATGCCAGAACAATAGATTTTAGCAAATTGGTTAAACAACCAGGTGATGATGTTCCCGGTAAATTTTCATATATGCCTGAAAGCGAGCCTGTTACAAGGCAAATGCCTTGCTATTTGGTTTATACTTCCGAAGAGGTGCATGATACACTTCGTACAGGTTTTGCCGATTCACCTTTGTTTAATGGAACGATAAAAGGAATTGGACCTCGTTATTGTCCAAGTATAGAAGACAAGTTGAGAACCTTTGCCGGAAAGACAGAGCATCAGCTTTTTCTTGAACCGGAGAGTGCCGATACGAATGAATATTATCTGAATGGTTTTTCTTCGTCGTTGCCGTGGCAAGTTCAAGTTGCGGCTCTGCATAAGATTAAGGGATTTGAGCATGTTCATATTTTCCGTCCGGGATATGCGATAGAATATGATTATTTTCCTCCGACACAGTTGTATCATACCCTTGAGACCAAATTGGTGAAGAATCTTTTCTTTGCTGGTCAGGTTAACGGAACGACGGGATATGAGGAAGCTGGAGCACAAGGTTTGATGGCAGGAATAAATGCAGCCTTAAAGCTAAAGGGTGAAGAAGGGTTGGTATTACGTCGAGATCAATCGTATATTGGCGTTTTGATAGACGATCTTGTTACGAAAGGAGTTGATGAGCCATACCGAATGTTTACGAGTCGTGCGGAGTATCGAATTTTACTTCGTCAGGATAATGCAGACATGAGGCTTACTCCGATTGGTTACAAATTAGGTCTTGTGACTGAAGAAAGGTATCAGAATTATCTCAGAAAAAAAACAGCCGTAGAATCGCTTATTTCTTTTGTCAGAAAGGAAGGTGTGGATCCGTCGGAATTAGAGGGCTATTTTAAAATGATAAATTCTGCACCTCTTTCTCAGCGGAGGAAGTTATATGATGTTATTTTGCGCAATGAAGTTACCATTTCTGCATTAAAGAATCATGTGCCGTCTCTTCATGATTTTATACTTTCCAACGGCATTTCGGAGGAAGCGATAGAGGAGGCAGAGATTCAGATAAAGTACAAAGGGTACATAGAGCGTGAGCGGCATGTTGCGGACAAGTTGGTTCGATTGGAAAATATTCGCATCAGGCCTGATTTTGATTTCAATCAGTTGACGTCGTTATCGATTGAGTCTCGTCAGAAGTTGACTCGTATTCGTCCGTCAACGATAGGTCAGGCATCTCGGATTCCTGGCGTCAGTCCGTCGGACATAAATGTGTTATTGATTTATTTTGGCAGGTGATTGTTCCACGTGGAACATTTTCTGCATTTTGTTTTGAAATAAGTATTAAGTAAATTGAGGTGTTCCACGTGGAACAATTTGGGGAAATTAAATGAAATATGGAGAATGTATTTGACCTCTCTAAAGAGGGCGCAAGCAAAATATATGTGAAGGGAACTATGCCGGGAGTAAGTGTCGGTATGAAAAAAGTCTCCCTCGGTAACAAGAATGATATCCTGCTGTATGATACAACAGGCCCTTATACCGAAGAAAAATATCAAATAAATGTGCATAAAGGACTGCCTCATATAAAAAAAACATGGGCTGAAGAACGTATCGCTAAGTATGGCTCCAATAAAACCCAACTGTGGTTCGCACGACAAGGTATAATTACCCCAGAAATGGAGTATGTGGCTATAAGAGAAAATCAGGGTAATAATGACCCTGAAACAATGATTACCCCGGAAATGGTGCGTGATGAAATAGCCGCAGGAAGAGCCATTTTACCATCTAACATGAAGCATCCGGAGGCTGAACCTATGATAATAGGAAATAAATTCCTGGTTAAAATTAATGCAAATATAGGTAATTCAGCTTTGGGATCCTCTATTGAAGAAGAGGTGGAAAAGGCTTTGTGGGCTATAAAATGGGGCGCTGATACCGTCATGGACCTTTCGACAGGTAAGGATATCCATAAAACTCGTGAGGCTATTTTGAGAAATACTCCTGTGCCGATAGGAACAGTACCGATGTATCAGGCATTGGAAAAAGTAAACGGCAGGGTAGAGGATCTGACCTGGGAAGTATATTATGATACTCTGGTTGAACAGTGCGAACAAGGGGTTGACTATTTTACAATACATGCCGGAATATTGCAGGAACATGTTCCTGCAGCACTCAAACGAGTGACCGGAATAGTCTCCAGAGGTGGTTCTATTATGGCTAAATGGATGAGTATCAATAAGAAAGAGAATTTTTTATATACTCATTTTGAAGAAATATGTGAGCTGTTAAAACGTTATGACGTTGCTTTTTCTTTAGGTGATGGATTGCGACCGGGATGTATTGCAGATGCCAATGATGAGGCTCAATTCGGTGAATTGAAGGTGTTGGGAGAGTTGGCCGAGATATCTTGGAAACATGATGTGCAGGTTATAATCGAAGGTCCCGGTCATGTGCCCATGCATATGATCAGGGAAAACATGGAAAAACAGATAGAGTGGTGCCATGGTGCTCCTTTCTATACGTTGGGCCCTTTGGTGAGCGATATAGGGGCCGGTTATGATCATATAACTTCCGCTATTGGCGGAGCTATGATCGGATGGATGGGCACTTCTATGCTTTGTTATGTGACCACTAAAGAGCATCTGGCCTTGCCTAATAAGGAAGATGTGAGAGAAGGTGTTGTTACTTTCAAATTAGCGGCACATGCAGCTGATTTAGCCAAGGGACATCCTGGAGCGGCCAATCGTGATTTGGAAATGAGTAAAGCTCGTTATGATATGCGTTGGAATGATCAGTTTAATCTTTCATTCGATCCGGAAAGAGCTAGGCGCATGCATTTTGAAATGATAGGATCCGGAGCAGACCATTGTTCTATGTGTGGACCTCATTTTTGTGCCATGAAAATAACGAAATCCATATAAATATTAGTAATTAATTGGCTATTAAATAGTTGTATGTAATAAAGGCACCTTTAATAAATGTAAAGGTGCCTTTATTATTGTTGTACTATTCGTATTGATAAAATGATATCAATAATTTTAAACGGACTTTTTTGATATGATAAGTGTTGGAGTTATCTGGTCAATTCTATTTTTATTTGGGCATATGTACGGACAGGTACTCCATTTTTGGTTGCCGGTTGCCAGCCTCGCAATGCCGCATCATAGATTTTATCTATGATTATTTTTGAATATTGGCGCAATCCTCCATTTAGTTCCACAATTTTGCGGATAATGCCGTTTTCGTCTATATCTGCTTCTAATATCAATACTTCGGGTTTATCATTGCTAAGCAAGGTTTTGTCTGTTATAACGCGATCAATATCTTTTTTCCATATATTGGGCAAATCGCATAAACTATGACCTTCAAATGACGGTGCTTTATATTTTACATTTGTGTTTTCAATGAAATTGAATCCTACTCCCATGAAAGAACGTTTATTACGATCATAGATCAGACGTGCTACGGGCGATTCCGCACAAAGCATGAAATCGTATGTGTCGTTCCCGATTTTTAAGGTAAGATGTTCTTTGTTATCGGGGTCATCACTTCCTGCTGTCATTCTACTTTCAACTACAGCCTCCTGTATACGAAAATCTTTTTTCATGCCTTCGTCGAAATTATCTTCGTTGTATCGGTAGATCGACGTATAACCAGGAGTCGTAATTATTATTTTGTTTTCCAAAGAGGAAGAAATATCTGTTTGTCCGAAACAGAATTTAATCGAGCCTATTATTAATGCAGTTGTTATCAGCAGAACCTTTTTCATCATATTGTTATTTCGATGCTATTTTTGCCCAACTGTCTTTCAGTGTTACGGTTCGATTAAAGACCATTTTTTCGGCTGTTGAGTCTTTGTCGGCACAGAAGTATCCGAGACGTTCGAATTGGAATTTTTCGCCCGTTTTTACGCCATTTAAGGCAGGTTCTATATATCCATTGACGATCGTCAATGATTCTGGGTTCAGATTATCCTTGAATGTTTTGCCTTCTTCTACATCATCGGGGGTTTCACTGCTGAACAATCTGTCAAAAAGACGTATTTCAGCAGGAACTGCATCTTTTGCCGATACCCAGTGAATAACACCTTTTACTTTACGACCGTCCGAAGATTGTCCTCCTTTTGACATAGGATCGTATGTACAGCGCAATTCAACTATTTCTCCCGCATCATTTTTTATGACCTCTTCACATTTGATTAGATATGCGTATCTGAGGCGAACTTCTTTACCTGGAGAAAGACGGAAATATTTTTTGGGAGGTTCTTCCATAAAGTCGTCCCTCTCTATGTATATTTCGCGTGAAAAAGGTACATCACGTTTCCCTGCTGTTTCATCTTCAGGGTTATTTACGCATTGTACGAATTCCTGTTTATCTTCCGGATAATTTGTTATTACTACTTTCAATGGATTGAGTACGGCCATACGGCGTTCAGCTCGTTTGTTCAAATCTTCACGTATACAAAATTCGAGCAAGCCGAGATCTATGACATTGTCACGTTTAGCGACTCCTACTTTATCGGCAAATGCATGTATGCTTTCTGGAGTGTAGCCTCTGCGGCGCAATCCTACGATAGTCGGCATTCGAGGATCATCCCAACCCATTACAAGTCCTTCCTGAACTAATTGCAGCAATTTACGTTTGCTCATTACGGTGTATGTAAGGTTCAGACGTGCGAATTCATATTGGTGACTTGGGAAGATTTCGAGTTTTTCGATAAACCAGTCATACAGCGGACGGTGAACGTCGAATTCGAGGGTACATATCGAGTGTGTAACTTTTTCTATCGAGTCGCTTTCACCGTGTGCATAGTCATACATCGGATAGATACACCATTTATTCCCTGTACGGTGGTGTTCTGCATGTAGTATTCGGTACATGATAGGGTCACGCAACAGCATGTTGGGATGTGCCATATCTATTTTGGCACGCAACACTTTTTCTCCGTCGGCGAATTCTCCGTTTTTCATTCGAGTGAACAGGTCTAGGTTCTCTTCAACCGTACGATCACGGCAAGGACTGTTTTTACCTGGAACGGTCACTGTTCCACGATTTAGACGTATCTCTTCTTGTGTTTGATCGTCGACGTATGCTAATCCTTTGCGTATGAGTTGTACAGCCCATTCATATAGTTGGTCAAAATAGTCTGAAGCGTAATGTTCTCCTGCCCATTGAAATCCTAACCAACGTACGTCGTCTTTAATGGAATCGACATATTCCACATCTTCTTTTACAGGATTGGTGTCGTCGAAGCGTAAATTGCACAATCCTCCATATTTTTTAGCAAGGCCGAAATTGAGGCAGATGCTTTTTGCATGCCCTATATGTAGATAACCGTTTGGCTCAGGCGGGAAACGTGTTTGTATGCGTTTGTTTCCTGCTGCTATATCAGCTTCAATAATCTCTTCCAAAAAATTCAAAGACCTCTCGTTGGAGGCTGTTTCATCATGCATTACACTCATAGGTTCAGCTGTTTTCAAAAACTATTGCAAATGTATTATTTTATGTACAAATGTCAAAAAAAACATGGTTTGATATATGATAAAGTGTTGGACTTCAAAAGATATGATTTTTTAAATAGATTTTTATATGAGTTATATTATATTTTGGGGGATTTAATAGTTTAAGAATGGACATCTTGTGTTTAATAATATCGAGATGTTGACCTGATGAGAAGTTATTATAAATAATAACAATATGATGATAATGTATTATAGAATCATGTACAAGGGTAATAATATCATTTATTTTTTATGGAGTAGATTTTTCGGGTATTATTACATAAAATGATGGGTATTTCCTGATGATTAATCCTTATCTTTTTTTATTTGCCCTCTGTATTCCAAATAGCTTTATAAATACAATTAATAGTTTTGCCGATAACACTTTATTTGCATGAACCACTATTTATATATACTTTTATAAGTACTGATTTTTATATATTAGATTATGAGAAAATATACATGGTTGTTTATTAGTTTATTTTTATTACTGTTGGGATGTAATAGTAATAACTCAGAAAACGTGGTTGGACCGATTTTATTCGATCTTGATTCCGATCAATTGGATTCCAGTAAACTTGATATTAAAAAGCTACCTCTTC
>CASFSC010000051.1 GCA_949296995.1 uncultured Alistipes sp.
ACATTGGCCCGACGCTGATGTTCCTGCTGGCTGTGACGTTTTATGGTGAAAAACCGGGTGCCGATAAGATGGTGACTTTCGCCTTTATTTGGGTGGCGCTGGCAATTTTTGTGATGGATGCGATTTATACGCAGCGTAGAAAAAGTTAAGAATTAACATGGGTAGGCCGTTTAAAGAGCCTACCCACTGACTTATTTATCTTTTTTTGAAAAAAATTAAGATAAGAAAAAGAACAATATTTGTTACAGGAAGTACCCCCAAAACTCCCCAGTACTTACTCCATCCTAGAGACATCGTATATCTACCAAGGATTTGACAAAACCCAAAACTTAACCCTATACCTATACTTCTTAAATTTAATGTCGTAGTCAGGCTTAAAATAAATAGAACAAGGATGGTAATAGCCCACCACAATAACCATGCCTTAACAAAATCAGATTTTTTGCTGTAAGGTTCTTTACCCAAGAACAACTGCCAAAAGTTACCATTTCCCATATAGAATCCATTCACCCAAGATATTGTTTATAGAATAAAAATACATTCCAATTATATTTAATTAAAATATACCCCATCAATAAAAACTTACACACTCTAAATTACTACTGTATAGTTATCAATGCAAAGACTGCTATATTGCATATATATGCAAACCTCATAATTCAGGTAATATATATATTCAAAACAATTATATATAAAAAACAATGTAAAAAATATTCAAATCATCCATCAGAAATATATTCTACCCATCCAGGCTTGAGCGTTTATCACGCTTTCAGTTCATAATCTATACATTAACATCATGGTCAATATTAATAACTTTGAATGATATCAACCTGGCTTTGAGTTTTATTCTGGTTATTAATAATACCTATGTAAATATCAATATTGGAGCAAAAAGAATAAGAGATACTGGATGTAAGGCAATCTACTTTGTATTGATTTCATTGGGTTTGACACTTTTTTCTATTATCTCTGCAGCAATTGAAGGGGTGAGATGTGAGTCATTAAGCGTCCAACTCAACGTGGCATGGATATTATTCACAACAATTATGTTATCTGCGATTCCCTCGGCTAAAATGTCGCTGTCAGCACACTAACTTACTCACAGCGACATCGTATAGTTACAGCCAGTTCTTACGCTTAAAGTACAGATACGGTGTCAGGCCCGCAAGGATCATAAAGATAATCGCGCCAGGGTAGCCAAAGCTCCACTTCAGTTCTGGCATAAACTCAAAGTTCATGCCATAGCTGGAGGCAATCCGCGTAGGAAAAAGTTTCCTAATCGGTAAATTCAACATTTTGTTATTAACAATGAGCAAGACCAATCATTAACGAGGTTCTCTTCAGAGATGTAATGAAAAAATGTGAAATGTACTTCTTTTTTAAATATTTTTTTACCCTAGCATTTGTTCTCGAATTGACATTGAGCTTAAATATAACCAAGGCAAATGCAAATGAATAACATATTACTTCCGCCAATTAATATTCCCTGTACACTTTTCGAAACTATTAGTTTATTCGATGATTTTTCTGCTGATGATATGCAATATGGTGATATGGTAGAACAAGACTTTCTCTCACTCGGCCTAAGCGATATCTCAGCAAAAGTTGATCCTTACAGACTTATTAAATACCATTTCCCTGGCCCAGGTTCTATTAATGTTGCTTTTAGTGCCTCAAGTTCCGGAACAAAAATATCACAACGTGAATGCACTGATATTTTATTTGCAGAAATGAAAGAACTAGCAAAAATGTTTTCCTTTTTTGGACAAAATAAAACACTTATCGAAGATCTGATTGAACATTTTAGATATGGAAATGGCAGCAATTTTCATAGCCAACAATTAAATTTATCTTTTCATGAAAAAATAAATAAATATGGTTATAATAGTCCAATACGAATAATCAAAGAATGTATCGAAAATGGCATTAATTCAACTCCCTCGACAGGATACCAACCTCTTATCCTGCAAAGCATTAAAACCAAATTACTTTCATCAAGACTAAATAAATTTAATGACTTCGAGGACAGTTTTAATGGCTTAGGAATCAGTGTTCATGATATTTCAGCTCAAAAAATATCTCTTTTAAGTTTTCAAAACTACGCTATAGGATGGAGTGCAACAATTCATTTTGTAGCACAGGACCACTTCGGTCTTGATGTAACTGATATCAAAAACAAGACTTACAGCAAATATAGATTTTTTCGCATATGGTTCTTTTTACAACGGCATAAAGACTTTGCTTTCAAACCTTTTTTCACCAATTTTAACACTATCGAAAGAATCGAAAATTATCTATGAAAAGCAAACTCCAGAAAATTATATTATGTTTATTTCTTCTATGCTGCATCTATAATTTATGGACATTGCGTCCTGTACAGATTTTGTATACATACTCTGATGCTGGCAATTCAGTCTTTCTGGTCGTTGATCATCTGCCATGGACTGACAGCGATAAAATAAATTGGTATCTGAAGCATCAGAATGAAATTAAAAATCAACATCCCCTACCAGAAGGTAGTTGGCATACCTGGTATGTCATTGATATCGGTAATGGCTTCACTGACTATAAAAAATATATCGAAGGGCCGTATGAAGATCTCTACTGTTTCCCGACAATTAAGAGCAATGATAATTGCATCGTGAAAAATTACTTAATGGTTATTAATGAATACCCTTATCGTAACACTCATATTGGTATTAACGATTTTACTGAGTATCAATTAACACAAGAAAATAAAATAGAGCGAGTTTTCAATCCGCATGACTTTAAATAAGACAATTTTTAGAAATAAGCCGGATAAAAAAATAGCTTTATCCGGCACTCATATTACAGCCAGTTCTTGCGCTTAAAGTACAGATACGGTGCCAGGCCCGCGAGGATCATAAAGATAATCGCGCCTGGGTAGCCGAAACTCCACTTCAACTCTGGCATAAATTCAAAGTTCATCCCGTAGCTGGAAGCCACCAGCGTCGGTGGCAGGAACACCACGGATACCACCGAGAAGATTTTGATGATGCGGTTCTGCTCGATGTTGATAAAGCCCATCGCCGCCTGCATCAGGAAGTTCACCTTCTGGAACAGGGATTCGTTATGCGGCAGCAGGGATTCGATATCTCGCAGGATTTCACGCGCCTGCTCCAGTTGCCCACCCGGTAAACGCGCCTTGCGTACCAGGAAGTTGAGCGCACGCTGGGTATCCATCAGACACAGGCGAACTTTCCAGCCGATATCTTCCAGTTCCGCCAGAGTGGAGAGCGCCTCGTCGTACTCATCGCCCTGATGCCCTTCCATAATCACCCGGCTCAACTGCTCCAGGTCGCTATAGATATTTTCAATTTCATCTGCCAACTGTTCGATTTTGGTTTCGAACAGATCCAGCAGCAACTCGTAGGCGTTACCGTCTACCATCGACTGGCTACGGGCACGCATACGATACAGACGAAAAGCGGGCAGTTCACGCTCACGCAGAGTAAACAGACGACCATCACGGATGGTAAATGCCACAGTGGAGTTACCGGCGTGATCTTCCGCATCTTCAAAGAAGAAGAAGGAGTGAATATGCAGGCCGTCGTCGTCTTCAAAGAAACGTGCCGATGCTTCGATGTCTTCCAGTTCCGGGCGGGTTGCCAGGCTCTGGCCAAGTTCAGATTGTACGCGCAGTCGCTCGTCGTCGTCCGGTTCGACAAGATCAATCCATACTGCATTTACAAGGGGTTGTGACTCTTCGACTTCCAGCCGGGTCAGTCGGTTATTTTCCAGTTGAAATGCGCTCAGCATGACCGGGACTCCCAATGCTTAAAATATCGGACAGTTCGGTGGGCACACAGAAACAAATTGGGTTTCAGACCATTAAACAGCCTGACTCAGCGCGACGGGAAAAATTGAGGTCGCTGACAACCGCTAAGGCTATCAGCAAAAAGGGATAGCCTTAGGAGTTGATCCTGGATGACAGGATAGTGAGCCAGTATCTACTGGGTGTGTCCAAGGCGAATGTCCTCTTAGAGTGATCGTGCGCGCATGTTACGCCAGCAAAATTTTGCCGTCAACACGCAACAGAACACCACAGAACAATAGTTGAACTTCGCGCTTTTTGGTACTCGTCAAGGTCGCTAACAGGATAAAAAAATCCCACATCCAGGACCTATAATGGCGCATCGGCTACTCATTGGTAAAGGAATGATCACCTTGAATCTCAAACGGATTTTTCTCGCCCTCACCTTACTTCCCTTGTTTGCTGTTGCCGCTGATGATTGCGCACTCTCAGATCCGACGCTGACCGTACAGGCGTATACCGTTAATCCTCAAACAGAGCGGGTGAAAATGTACTGGCAAAAAGCCAATGGCGAAGCGTGGGGAACGTTACATGCTCTGCTGGCGGATATTAATAGTCAGGGTCAGGTGCAGATGGCGATGAACGGCGGCATCTATGATGAAAGCTATGCGCCGCTCGGTTTGTACATCGAAAACGGTCAGCAGAAGGTGGCGTTAAATCTCGCTTCAGGTGAAGGGAATTTCTTTATCCGTCCTGGCGGCGTGTTTTATGTCGCGGGAGATAAAGTCGGCATCGTTCGTCTGGATGCCTTCAAAACCAGTAAAGAGATTCAGTTTGCGGTGCAGTCAGGGCCAATGTTGATGGAAAACGGTGTAATTAATCCGCGTATTCATCCCAACGTCGCCTCAAGCAAAATTCGTAACGGTGTTGGGATTAATAAACATGGGAACGCCGTGTTTTTGTTGAGCCAGCAGGCAACAAATTTTTATGATTTTGCCTGTTATGCCAAAGCGAAACTGAACGTTGAGCAGCTGCTTTATCTTGATGGCACGATTTCACATATGTATATGAAAGGCGGGGCAATCCCGTGGCAACGCTATCCTTTTGTCACCATGATTTCCGTAGAGCGGAAAGGTTAAAACGATAGTTTTGTGTCAGATACTGAAGATGGCGCAGATGCCGGATGCGGCGTAAACGCCCTATCCGGCCTACATGACGTTGCAATTTATTGAATATGAATGATTTTTTAGGCCAAATAAGGTGCGCAGCACCGCATCCGGCAACGTTACACCGACTCCAGCCGGGCGTATGCCGCCACCAGCCATTTAATACCCTGGCCCTGGAATGCCACCTGCAAACGGCTATGCTCGCCGCTGCCTTCCATATTGACGATGGTGCCTTCACCAAACTTAGCGTGGCGTACACGCTGACCGAGCTTGTAGCCGCTGTCGTTCTCGACCATCGGCGTCCCCATCCGTTGATGGCTGACCGGACGACTTACCGTAGCGCGC
>CASFSC010000052.1 GCA_949296995.1 uncultured Alistipes sp.
ATTCTTGCATACGGTTTCAGTTGTCGTTGCAGAATATATTCGTATCCCTCGAATTTTGGTTTGGGATTGGGCATGCCGTTAAGGGCGTGTTTCTCCCTCTCCAAAAGATGCAGTCCCATGTAGGCTGCTCCCAAATCTCCCGTGATACATATCAGATCGTTCGTATTGGCTCCACTACGATATGAAATTTTATCCTTGGCCACTTCTCCAATGGCCGTAACACTTATGGTAAGTCCGTTGATTGATGCTGAGGTATCACCTCCAACCATGTCGACTTTATATTCTTTGCATGCTATCTTTATCCCTTCATATATCTGGTCTATCATTTCAACTGAAAAACGAGATGAGATGCCTAATGATATGGTTATCTGTTGTGGAATCCCGTTCATGGCAAGTATGTCGGATATTCCCACCACTACGATTTTATATCCTAAATGTTTTAATGGAAAATATGTAAGATCGAAATTGACTCCTTCAAGCAACAAATCTGTCGAAACCAACATGAAACGATCTCCTGCATCGATCACTGCGGCGTCATCTCCTGCTCCTTTTATGGTCGTTTTGCTATTGATGGAAAAGTCGTTGTACAATCTCTCAACGAATGCTACTTCGCCTAATTCTGCTATTTGAGTGTGTGTTTTTTTTGCCATGGCAGATAAAAGTGTTATTTATTTCACAAAGGTAATTTATCTTTTGTTTTGGTGAAAAATATGTGTAGTTTTGTGCATCGAATCTTCTTATTAAAAAAATTTAAAATGTATAATCTGGTGTTATTTGGCCCTCCGGGAGCCGGAAAAGGTACGCAGGCCGAAAAATTGATAGAAAAATATGGATTTAACCATATTTCCACAGGTGAAGTTATACGTCAAGAGATAAAAAAAGGATCAGATCTCGGACGCAGCGTTCAGAAATATATAGAAAGCGGACAGTTGGCTCCTGATTCTCTGGTTATAGATATCATTGCCAATTATGTCGAAAATAACAAAGATGCCAAAGGTAATATTTTTGACGGTTTCCCCCGTACAACGGTGCAGGCAGAGGCTTTTGATAAGATTATGGCAAAAAATGGAACTCCGGTCGATATGATGCTTTCCTTGGAAGTGGATGATAATATCCTTATAGAAAGACTTTTGGGTAGAGGAAAGATTAGCGGACGTGCCGATGATTGCAATGAAGAGGTTATAAGAAACCGTATCGATGTTTATAAAGCTCAGACAGCAGTAGTGGCTGATTTTTATAAGAAACAGAATAAACACAAAGCTGTAAATGGGGTAGGGACTGTAGATGAAGTATTTGCCCGTCTTTGCAAAGAAATAGATGCTTCTATGAAGTAAAAATATGTTTAGTTAGGTAGAAAATGAGCCGTACTGTAAAGCACGGCTCATTTTTTATTGTTTGTGTTAATCGTAAAGTATTTTGTTCAAGATGCTTTCAAGCTAATATTTTATTACAATATTTTGTGATTAACAAATTGTCTGTTATTGTGGAAAATCAGGTGTTCATTCCACCGCAAACGTTGATGACTTGTCCTGTAACATATCCGGCCAGATCGCTGGCGAGGAATGTTGCTACATTAGCAATATCTTCAGGGGTTCCTCCGCGGCGCAATGGAATTTTTGCAGCCCATCCGTCACGTACTTCCTGTGATAATTTGGCAGTCATATCTGTAATGATAAATCCTGGAGCGATGGCATTACAACGGATATTGCGTGAACCGAGTTCCTGAGCGACTGATTTTGTGAAACCGATAAGTCCAGCTTTTGATGCCGAGTAGTTTGCCTGACCCGCATTTCCTGAAACACCTACTACTGAACTCATATTGATAATAGAGCCTGATTTTTGTTTCATCATGAAAGGAATAACCCCTTTACTGAGGTTAAATGCAGACTTCAGGTTGATATTTATGACCATATCCCACTGTTCTTCGGTCATTCGCATCAATAAACCGTCACGTGTGATACCTGCATTATTGACAAGGATGTCTACTTTCCCGAAATCTTTTACAATTTCTTTGATTAGATTTATCGATTCTTCATATTTGCTGGCATTTGAGACATATCCTTTGGCTTGTACACCTAATGCCTGCAACTCTTTTTCGGTATTGTTAAAGTTTTCGTCAGCATTAATGTCGGTAAAGGCAATCGCAGCTCCTTCTTGTGCGAATTTAACCGCTATCGCCTTGCCGATACCGCGTGCGGCACCTGTTATGACGGCAACTTTTCCTTCGAGTAATTTCATTACGTTAAGATTTTGGTTAAAAAATACATTTACAAAGATATAAGTTTATTTTAAAATCCATGTTCCTTTCTTCCATAAATATTCGAAAGGCCCTTGCTTATGGCGGCTGAGCCACCATCGACTGAACATGAGTTGGATGGTGAATATAATAATCCCGACCATTACACTTGCTGTCGATCCGAGATATTGATACATTCCAAGCCCATACCCGAAATATATGAATGTACCTATTATTGATTGCGAGATATAGTTTGTCAGACTCATTCGTCCGTATGGAATGAATATTCTTTGGAATGAAAATCCGTCCCGGTTAAACCATAATAAAACGAATCCCGAGACCAGTATTGCCATAAATGCAAAATTTGAGAGTGATGGTAACAGTATGCCTGTCGGGACACGTAACGATTGTTGTTCTATCATCGGAGGAATATATGTCTTGAGCAGGAATAGAGGAATAAACGCTGCGGCGGAAATTATGATTACTTTTTTCCAGAATGCCGAACTGCGTTCCGATTTAATGAACATTTTTGTACGTCCTAATAGCATTCCGAACATAAACAACGATGCTGTTTGGAATAATCTGCCGTTTTCGACCTGCCAAATATTACTGTAAAGTTGTCCATTCCAGATATTGGCTTTTATGGTTTGCCAGAAGTTCCCATCGGTAAGAATAGGCTCAATTTTCATGAAATATGGTACCTGTGAATTACTGTATGTTATGTAATCGGGATTGAATAATGCATAAATAATACGTCCCCATTCCACAGGTTGTAGCAGACAGACGAAGGCTGTAATAAGAAGAGCCTTATTTGACCAGTTTCGTATAGGGATGAGCACTAATCCGACGACAGAATAGAGAACGAGAATATCTCCCGGATAGAATGCCGAATGGAACTGCGCAAACAGGAATAACAAAAACATGCGCCAGGCAAATCTCCATTTGAAATCGCCACCACGCAGTTGTTGATTATGTAACTGTATGTAAAAGCTGAATCCGAACAGCAATGAAAACATTGCATATGCCTTTCCTGCAAAAAGGAAAAATATGGTATTCCATAACCATTGGTCTATGGTCATAAGGAATGGAGGCATGTTTTCCGGTATGTAATATAGATTGTAATGCTCTATGTTGTGTATTAATACTATTGCCAATAAAGAGAATCCTCTCAATGCATCTACAACATCCAATCTGGGAGATTTGAGAAGGGTGTTCATGCTTATTTAAATATTAAGTTTAGGATAGATTCAATAAACAAATATAGTGATATATTTTTAGAGGACTTGTCGTATATCTAATTCTGTTTTTCAAGTTATGTTTTATAATTAATTAATTTTCTTATATCTTTATGTAAATAAGTATTTTAGCTGGACAGCGTTATGGAAAAATGGATTAAATTAATGTTGCTGATAGTGCCTCTATTTGCACTTTCTTGTTCCGACAATAAAATTGTTAGTGAAATCCCCGTAATAGATGTCACTGAAAATTATCCTGAAAAGAATATTGATTTGTATGAAATAGGTCAGGCAGAATATATTCCATTAGAAACGAAAGACGGATTTATAATAGATGAGATATTTTCATCTATTTTGGGTTCTGATAAAGATGGAAATTATATTATAGTTAATAAGAATCAGGGAGATGTTTTATTCTTTGATAAAACAGGTAAGGCAGTTAAAAAATTTAATCGGCGTGGGAAAAGCGGAGAAGAATATAATGATATATGGCAGGTCTCATATGATATAAGTTCTGATGAAATATTGATTAATTCTTTATTTGAGGAGAATGTGAAAGTGTATGATACTGATGGTAATTTTATCCGTAAGATTGATCTCCCACGTCAATCTGTTTTTGAAGCAGTCGTTCCATCTAATGCCGGAGGTATAATGTATTATGACAGAAGAAATGAATTGTATCCTCCGTTAATTATTCGTTCTTCCCAAGACAGTACCGTAATAAAAAAAGTTGTCATGCCTTATAAAAACCGTATGACTGCCTATATAGAGAAGATAACCGAAGATCCCAAAACAGGTAGTGTATATGGAGAGACATATGGATATGGCAATGATCCTCGCATTATTCCCTACAAAGATATCTTTATTGTCAATGAAGCCTCATGCGATACAATATATGAAGTTAATTCTGTAGGAGATTTGAAGCCGATGTTGGTGCGAATACCCTCTTTGACCTCAATGGAAGTTCCTATATGTTTATGGGTGGATTATAGAAGTAATGATTATATTTTTATGACTGCACGTAAAAAAGCTTGGGAAAATAATGCTATGGAGTCGAAGTCCCTGATTTACGACGTGAGGGAAAGAGCCGTTTATGAGGGATATCTTAGCAATCCTGATATGTCGTCTTCTAAAATGCCTCGTTTTGTTGATTTTGAGAATGGACATCCTGTACACTATGATTACTTATCGGCTATACGTGCAAAAGAAAGGTTCGAGAAGGGCTTATATAAAGGTAAGCTTAAAGATGTTATGGAGACAATAGATATAGATGAAGAGGATAACCCTATTTTGATAGTATATCGATTCGATTAAATAGAACATTTTATCATTGTTCGATATGTAAGGTTATTTTTTGTATCTTTTTTACTAACTTTGAGGCCTGTTCAGGGAACTAAAATCAATATATAAATTATGGTAAAGGATACGAAAATATTTGATCTTATCGAAGATGAGAAAAAGCGTCAGCTTCATGGTATAGAGTTGATCGCTTCAGAATATTTTGTCAGCGATCAGGTTATGCAGGCAATGGGTTCTGTATTGACTAACAAATATGCTGAAGGTTATCCCGGTGCACGTTATTATGGCGGTTGCGAAGTAGTCGATAAAGTGGAACAGTTGGCAATAGATCGTCTGTGCGAACTTTATGGCGCTGAATATGCAAACGTACAACCTCACTCCGGAGCTCAAGCCAATATGGCTGTGTTTTTTGCAGTATTGAAACCGGGAGATACTTTTATGGGTCTTGACCTTGCACATGGAGGACACCTTTCACACGGTTCGCCGGTAAATACATCAGGTATCCTTTATAAAGCTATTGGTTATAAACTTTCAGAAGAGACCGGAACAATCGATTACGATGAAATGGAAAAACTCGCCCTGGAACATAAACCTAAATTGATAATAGGTGGTGCATCCGCATACAGCCGTGAATGGAATTATAAACGTATGCGTGAGATAGCCGACAAAGTTGGAGCTATTTTTATGGTGGATATGGCTCATACGGCAGGTTTGATTGCTGCCGGACTTTTGGATAATCCTGTAAAATATGCCCATATAGTTACATCTACGACACATAAGACTTTGCGTGGTCCTCGTGGCGGTGTTATCATGATGGGTAAGGATTTCGACAATCCATGGGGTATAAAAACTCCTAAGGGTGAAATTAAGAAAATGTCAGCTATTTTGAACTCTTCTGTTTTCCCGGGTATTCAGGGGGGACCACTGGAACATGTGATAGCTGCCAAGGCTGTTGCATTCGGTGAAGCGTTGCAACCTTCATACAAAGAGTATCAGACTCAGGTTAAGAAAAATGCTGCCGTTATGGCTGAAGCATTCACAAAACGTGGGTATAAGATTGTTTCAGGTGGAACTGACAACCATTTGATGTTGATCGATCTTCGTACGAAATTCCCTGATCTTACAGGAAAACAGGCTGAAAAGAGTCTCGGACGCGCTGATATAACTACCAATAAAAATATGGTTCCGTTCGATTCCCGTTCACCTTTCCAGACATCGGGTATTCGTATCGGTACTCCTGCTATCACTACTCGTGGGTTGAAAGAAGCACAAATGGAACAGATCGTTGATATGATCGATCGTGTACTGAGTGCTCCTGATGATGCGGAAGTGGCTGCTGCAGTTAAAAAAGAGGTAAATGCTCTTATGGCCAATTATCCTCTGTTTGCATGGTAGAAAATAGTTCGTATTAGAATAAATTTGAATATTATGGCAACTATTGAAACAATATATTTGGGTGATCTTCGTACTGAAATGACCCATATGCAGTCGGGAACAAAACTGGTTACAGATGCTCCTACCGATAATCATGGCAAAGGAGAGTCTTTTTCTCCGACAGATTTGGTTGCAGGTGCTTTGGGTAGTTGTATGATGACTATTATGGGTATTGCAGCCAAGACTCACGGAATGAATATCGACGGGACTAAGTTGAGTATTACAAAAGTTATGTCGGCTTCGCCACGCCGTATCGGTGAAATAGTTATCGATGTTACATTCCCGATGGATTATGAACCGAAACAGAGAATGATTTTGGAAAATGCCGCTGCAACATGTCCAGTTGCTCACTCTTTGCATCCTGACACCAAACAAACAATACGTTTCCATTACGGTAAATAGTTTTTGTATGATAATATGGTATAAGACTGTTTTATAGCAAGTCTTGTTTTATGGAACTCTCCCGTCAGATGATTCTGGCGGGAGAGTTTTTATTATATATGCAATTTGAAGACTCTTCTAATTGTAACAATTCTAATGTGTCTATAAAATCATATATATCCATGATGACTGGTTGCTTAATGATTATTTTCTCGATGTCATTGTTGTTAAGGTTTGCTCTGTTTTGATATGAGATTGTAAAAAGGCAGATATAAATAAAATACAGTTTTGAATTTTTATGGTCATCATTTATAAAGCAGGGATATGTGTGAAGCATATTTAATACTAAATTAATTATTCCGTCACTTTTTGATAGGGATATAAATAAAAAAAGCTGCCTTTCAAGGCAGCTTTTTTATTTGTAATTAGTCAAAGACTATTTTACAGTGTTCATGTATTGAATGAGTTCAACAACTTTGTTAGAGTAACCCCATTCGTTGTCATACCAAGAAACGAGTTTTACGAAGTTTGGAGACAACTGTATACCAGCTTTTGCATCGAAGATAGAAGTACGAGCATCGCCGATGAAATCAGATGAAACAACGTCATCAGCAGTATATCCGAGGATACCTTTCAATTCACCTTCAGAAGCAGCTTTGAGAGCAGCGCATATTTCATCATATGTAGCAGCTTTTTCAAGACGGCAAGTAAGGTCAACAACAGATACATCCAAAGTAGGAACACGGAATGCCATACCAGTAAGTTTACCGTTCAAAGAAGGAATAACTTTACCTACAGCTTTAGCAGCACCTGTTGAAGATGGGATGATGTTGCCAGAAGCAGCACGACCACCTCTCCAGTCTTTCATAGAAGGACCGTCAACGGTTTTCTGAGTAGCAGTTGTAGAGTGAACAGTAGTCATCAAACCTTCTACGATACCGAATTTGTCATTGATAACTTTTGCAAGTGGAGCAAGACAGTTTGTAGTACAAGAAGCGTTAGAAACGATTGGCTGTCCAGCATATGTAGTGTTGTTTACACCCATAACGAACATTGGAGTATCGTCTTTTGAAGGAGCTGACATAACAACGCGTTTAGCACCAGCTTTGATATGAGCTTCAGCTTTTTCTTTAGTAAGGAAAAGACCAGTTGATTCAACAACATATTCTGCACCTACTTCATTCCATTTCAAATTAGCAGGATCTTTTTCAGAAGTTACACGGATTGATTTGCCGTTTACAACGAGGTTACCGTCTTTAACTTCGATAGAACCTGTGAATTGACCATGTATTGAGTCATAGCGCAACATGTAAGCCATGTAGTCAACAGTGATGAGGTCGTTGATTCCAACAACTTCAACATCATTTTTAGTCATTGCGGCACGGAATACCAAACGTCCGATACGGCCGAAACCGTTGATACCAATTTTAATCTTTGACATAATAATTGAATTTATTTAAGGTTAACCAATTACATCGTTTCCGAGTCACAAAAGTATAAAAAAAGCAAATGCTAACAAAAATTTTTTTAAAATATTTTACTATCTTCTTGCAGAAGCCATTTTCGCACGCTTTGCCATGGTCGAAGCAAAGACAAATTCATTCAATTCTTTATTGTCGGCATGAAGTATGTCGTGTTTTGTGCCTTCCCACCATTTTTTGCCTTTGTAGATGAAAATGACATGTTCCCCGATTTCCAAAACAGAGTTCATGTCATGGGTGTTTATTATGGTAGTTATGTTGTATTCTTCTGTGATTTCCTTGATTAGGTTATCTATCACAATGGATGTCATAGGGTCGAGACCGGAGTTAGGCTCGTCACAGAACAAATATTGAGGATTCATTACAATGGCCCGTGCAATGGCGACACGTTTAATCATCCCTCCACTAAGTTCAGCCGGGTACAGATGGTTTACATTTTGTAATCTTACTCTCTCCAGACAAAAATTTACCCTTTCGAGTTTTTTCTTGCTACTTAGGTTGGTAAACAGATCGAGCGGTAGACGTACATTTTCTTCTACATTCGATGAATCGAGCAATGCGCCTCCCTGAAACAACATTCCTACCTTTTCACGAATGGCTTTCAATTCTTTGAATGAAAGAGTATCGAAACGTGTATCGCTATAATATATTTCGCCTTTATCTATTTTATGGAGTCCTACCAGACATTTGAGAAATACGGTTTTCCCCGATCCGCTTTGTCCGATTATAAGATTTGTCTTTCCTTGTTCGAATACGGCGGATATATCGTCTAATACCACACGTCCTTCAAAAGATTTTGTTATATGTTCCGCACGTATCATTTTGCAAGTAATAATTGTGTGATTATCAGATTGAATATGAGTATAACGATACTGCTGACGACAACTGCTTTTGTACTTGCCCGTCCGACTTCGAGGGAATTGCCTTTGGCGTAATAACCGTAGAATCCGGAAATAGAAGTTATAATGAAAGCGAATGTCGAAGCTTTTATGAGCGAATATGTTATGTAAAACGGTTTAAAAGCATAACGTATCCCTTCGAGATATGCTTCGGGATTTACGGCTCCGGTAAGAATTGCAACCATATATCCACCTACTACACCGATGAACATGCTCATTATGGTCAGGAATGGAAAGAAAATTACCGTACTGATTATTTTTGGAAGTATTAAGTAGCTGGCAGAGTTTACACCCATAATTTCCAATGCATCGATCTGTTCGGTTATTCTCATAGTCCCTATTTCGGAAGCGATGTTGGACCCGACTTTCCCGGCCAAAATCAAGGCAACGACTGTAGAACTGAATTCCAATACTATGGATTCACGTGTGGCGTAACCTATCAATGATTTTGGAATGAAAGGCGATTCCAGATTCAAAGCCATCTGTATCGTGATAACTGCTCCCATGAAGACGGAAATAATGGCTACAATTCCTATGGAATCAAAACCGAGTGCTTCCATCTCGGTAATTATACGTTTTGTAAATATGGACCGTTTTTCGGGTCTCGAAAAAACTTTGCCCATAAGAATGAAATAACGTCCGCAGAGTTCAAACAGTTTTTTCATGATTAATTATTTCACTTTTTTTCGTCTTCTATATTGATCTCAGTGGTCTCTTTATACTCCTCATATTCGACGTAATCACCGATGTTGCTATTCACCTTCTTTACATTGGCTTTAGTCTGTTTGATAGTAATATCTCCTTCATGTTTAGGCTTTTGTTCTGCATTACGCGTTCCTGTTCCCCAAGTGTATGTGCGATAAAACCCTCCAGTTTGTCCTCCATTTTCTTGGAATTCCCTTTGTTTCTTGCGTAACCATGACCGCAGCATAATCCTGCTTATCCAACCCAACAGGTAAAATCCTAATATTACAGATAATATAAATGTAAGCATACTTAAATACTTAAAATAAGGATATATCTTACAAAGGTATACGTTTTTGCCTTAAATCCAAAGTGGCAGTTTTTTTGTATACCTATACAAACAGAATGCCGATATTTGTTTGTATATCTACATTTGAGGGTATCTAAAAAAGTTTGATAATGTTTTTTGGTTTGACTATATTTGTAGACTAATATAAAATCTATTAAAGGATGGAACTAAATACACTTACAGCCATTTCACCTATTGACGGGAGATATCGTGACAAATGTGAAGTGTTGGCTGATTATTTTTCAGAATATGCCCTCATTCGTTACAGGGTTTTGGTCGAAATAGAATATTTTATAGCGTTATGTGAGATTCCTCTTCCGCAGTTGAAAGAATTCGATAAGGGATTTTATGATAAGCTGAGGGATATATATCGTGATTTTTCTGAAACTGATGCACTAAAAGTTAAAGAGATAGAAAAAACTACCAATCATGATGTGAAAGCTGTGGAGTATTTCATTAAGGGAAAAATGGAAGCTCTTGGGATAGCTCATCATAAAGAATTCGTCCATTTCGGACTTACCTCACAGGATATTAACAATACGGCAATTCCTTCGAGTCTGCGAGATGCCGCTAACGATGTTTATTATCCTTTGCTGGAACAACTGCTTGCCAAGTTGGTATCTCTTTCGAAAGAGTGGAGCGAAATAACCTTGTTGGCCAGGACTCACGGTCAGCCTGCATCACCTACCAAATTGGGTAAAGAGATGATGGTATTCGTAGACCGTTTGAATAAACAGATATCACTTTTGCGATCTATACCGTCTCCAGCCAAATTCGGAGGTGCAACGGGTAACTTTAATGCTCATCATGTTGCTTATCCCGATATAGATTGGATAACTTTTGCCAATCATTTTGTAAATGATGTTTTGGGCCTTGATAGGTCTCAGATAACCACACAGATCGAACATTATGACAATATAGCTGCCATATTCGATAATTTCAAGCGGATAAATACCATTTTGATAGATCTTTGCCGTGATATATGGACATATGTTTCCATGGAATATTTCAAGCAGAAGATAAAAGAGGGTGAAGTAGGCTCTTCGGCAATGCCGCATAAGGTCAATCCGATAGATTTCGAAAATGCCGAAGGTAACTTGGGTATAGCTAATGCTATTTTTGAACATTTGGCCTCGAAACTGCCGGTATCACGTCTTCAGAGGGATCTTACCGATTCGACAGTATTGCGTAATATAGGTGTTCCGCTTGCACATACCGTAATAGCATTCAAATCGATCATAAAAGGTCTTAATAAACTGATCATAAATTTGGATAAGATAAATGCCGATTTGGAAGCTAATTGGGCTGTAGTCGCTGAAGGGGTGCAGACGATTTTGCGTCGTGAAAATTATCCTAATCCGTATGAAGCATTAAAAGCTCTTACAAGGACGAATAAGACTATTACCAAGGAAGATATGCGTAAGTTTATAGAAAGTCTTGACGTGAGTGAAGGTGTGAAGGAGGAATTGAGAAGACTGACGCCTCAGAATTATACCGGTATTTGTAGATATTAACCCAATGGTATTGTCTTTAGGCGATTATATTTTATGATATAAAAATGAAAATATGGCAGAGATATTGCTGTATAAAAAGTTTAACCAATAAAAGCAGAATTTTATGAAAAAGTACAGATGCGAAGTATGCGGTTATATTTATGATCCTGAAAAAGGCGATCCTGATAATGGGATAGCTCCGGGAACAGCTTTCGAAGATAT
>CASFSC010000053.1 GCA_949296995.1 uncultured Alistipes sp.
GGGCTGAAATCTCTGTGCCCTCCTGTCATCGTTATCGGGAATTCCCTTTTTAGGCTCTCCACAAGCCATTTCATAGCCTTTTTCTGTTCCTCAGTACGTGTATCGGCAGGTTTGCCGTTCGCGTCAAGTCCTCCTTCATAACATATTCCTATGCTTCCTTCGTTGTGCCCCCTGCAGTGCGCTCCTACCTTCTCTACCGGACGCATGTCGCATATCTCGCCTGTCCTTCTGATATAGAAATGATAACCGCAACCGTTGAATCCCATTCGCCTGTGCATCCTGTTAAGATCAGCAGGCTCAAGTTTCTTGTTTGCCGGAGTGGCAGAACAGTGAATGATAATAGTATCAACATGCCGCATCTCCCCCTCCGTTCTTTTTGTTGGCAAAACCACCGGTAAGAAAGCATATCAGGCATTTCAGCAGCCGGATAATCACATTTTTCATTTTAATCATAATTTTTCTCCTTTCTTTTAATCATTAATATTAAGTTTACACTCTCCTCACGTCATAAACTGCGGTCTTGTCCGGGCCCGTAATGACAAGGCTGCGTCCTTCCGTGATTCTGATGCAAATGTAGAAAGGAAAAAAACAGTGCGGACAGGTTTTGTCCGCACTGCACAGGTTTATATATTCTTGCTTTTTAAGATTAGCCGTTTTCTACAAAAGATATTATTTCATTAATTGTTCTAAGCATTTCCGGCAAATTGTCTTTGACAACATTATATACTATTTCTGCATCCAAATCGAAATAATGATGTGCAATAATATCTCTTATTCCCATTGCTCCTTTCCAGTCAATATTAGGATAATTGGATAACAAATCTTTGTTGGTCAGTTTATCTATACCTTTAATGCTCTCACCTATTGCAATGAGCAACATGCATGTACTTTCCAGTCGTTCCATGCCGGCGGGAGATGTATAATAATATTGATATGATTCTATTTCTGAGGAGTTTTTTATAATGCGCTCCAATGTCTGTTTTATTTTCTGCAATAAATGCAGGACATGCTCATTCTTATACATAAATTCCCTCCTCCATTATATCGCGTTTCAGTAATACATCCATATTCTGACGTAAACGTACCACGTCAACCTCACATCCGAACAGTTGGCGTAATTCCTCTTTTATGTGTACCATACTGAATAAATCCGGTTTTTCCAGATCTACACAGATATCCACATCACTGTCTTCCGTCTGTTCTCCACGAGCCACGGAACCAAATATTCCTATACGTGAAATACCATAAGTAAGACCACGTTCCAGTTTAAACTGTTTTAATAACTGCACAAATTCCTGTGTTGTTTTCATATATGTTCACTTGGTTCGTTTTGTTTTTCCCAAAAATACGGAAAATTTCAATAAAAGACAATTATAAATGCTTTTTTTAAGTTTACCCCCTCTGTCTCTCTACAATTTCCTTTTTTCATTTCCCATGTTTTTAACACTTTAAAACTTTGGATTGTTTCATATATCATTATACGGTTACATAATGAAAGTTTTTGATGGAGATAATTATATTTTTACGAATATACAAATGTATTTCTATAAAATTAAATATCTTTGAGAAAGTTTGATGAAAAACATGAGGCGTCATGTCGTTAATATGTTGGATATGGAGTTTAATCAATATATTTATTAACCTAAAAAAGTATTATTATGAACGCAAAAAACATTATC
>CASFSC010000054.1 GCA_949296995.1 uncultured Alistipes sp.
ATATCTGTCGAACAACAGGAAAAAGATATGTTTCGTCGTTTGACAGCAATAGGTATAGACATAGAAAAAGATCTTACCGTACAAGATATGGCAAGCGATCTGAAGACATATCTGCTCAAAAAAAATGCAGTTATGACAACAAAATCTTTCCAGTTGAAGATCAATTCTACCGAAATGTTGTCAAAAGTTTTCCAAACTTTGGGTGAAGCCGGCATTGCTGACGTAAGCATCGCCAAAACAGCCATATCCAACATCCAAGAACTGCGTAAAGAGGCACGTATACAAGCAGCCAAAGCAGCACAGGAAAATGCTGCATCACTGGCCGAAGCTGTCGGACGAAAATTGGGGAAAGCACTATACATTCAAGATTCTGGATATACTCCCCGTTATTATACCAGCAATATCGCATTGGCGAAAAGCACTGTAATGGCAGATGGAGCGGTGGAAGAAGCCATGCCATCTCTCGAATTCGAAAAGATAAGAATCGAGATGTCGGTATTGATACGTTTTGCGCTCGAATAATTCGAATAATAAATATGTCGGTAATTCCTGAAATAAAAATTACAGAGGATGGCTCGCAAACGCTGAGCCATCCTGTTTTTGGAGATGCATATCATTCATTGAGAGGGGCCGTAGGCGAATCCGAACATGTTTTTATCAAAGAGGGATTTTTGCATAATCAGGCCAACCCGATAACCATACTGGAAATAGGATTGGGCAGTGGTTTGAATGCATTGCTGACAGCCGAAGAAGCCGAGAAACAAAAAAAACAGACGTTTTATTACGCCATAGAATTATATCCTGTAGACAAAAGCGTAATTGCCGGATTGGAATATTATAATAATCCTGTTTTCAGAAAATTGCATGACGCAAAATGGGGTGAAACTGTACAAATCTCACCATATTTCAGCATACACAAAATAGAAGCATCATTGATCAACTATAAATTCGACGAAACTTTTGATTTAATATATTTCGATGCATTTGCGCCAGACACTCAACCGGAGATGTGGAGTGAAGCCGTTTTTGCAGAATTATGGAGATGTATGGCTCAGGGAGGAGAACTGGTGACATATTCATCCAAAGGAGTCGTAAAACAAAATTTGCGCAATACCGGATTTGAAGTTAAACGGTTACCCGGAGCATTGGGTAAACATCACATGTTACGAGCGGTAAAAAACGTTTCCATTTGACATTTATTTATAAAAATAGAGGACACTTAACGGTTCATTCATACTGCATTTGTCATCCACGATTATTTTGCAAATTGCACAAACAGGACTAAATTTACAAGGCATATAACAAAAAACGTAAGCCATACAATTCTTTGATTATATTTACAAAATGAAATCGAATAGTCAGCATCGATAACACCGGACAACTATTAACACGATAAATATGACAACTTTTTCTTTTGATTACCTCCATTATAACTCACTCAAAGAGCTGAATGCAGAAGAGTTATCTCTTATTGAAAATGCACGCCAGGCATGTGGAAATGCATATGCACCATATTCAGATTTCAAAGTGGGAGCAGCCGTTTTGCTTGACAATGGGGAGATAATTACTGCCGCCAACCAGGAAAGCGAAGTTCTGGCCGAAGGAATGTGTGCAGAAAGAAGTTTGCTCTATTATGTTCAGGCAAATTACCATAATACCAAAATAAAAGCAATGGCCATAACGTCCGTATCTTCAGAACATGAATGTTATCCATGCGGAGCATGCCGTCAGATAATATATGACACGGAAAAACGTCAGGGAACACCTATAAAAATCATTATGGCAAGTTGCAATACTGTAACAATAATCGAAAGCAGCAAATATTTGCTACCTTTCACATTTGAATTTTAAAATCATGTTCGATCCGTCAAGAATATTATACGAAGACAATCATATAATAATAGTCAACAAACTTGCTGGAGAACTTGTTCAACCGGATACTACAGGCGACCCTGCATTGGAAGATGAGTTGAAAGAATTTATACGAATACGCAATGCAAAACCGGGGAACGTATTTCTCGGAGTTGTCCATCGTATAGACAGACCTGTTAGCGGAGCTGTAATATTTGCGAAGACTGGGAAAGCACTTGCCCGTCTAAATGAAATGATAAAAAACAGAAAAATTAAAAAAATATATTGGGCTATCACAGAAAAAGCGCCTCTTCAAAAAGAAGGAACTCTTTTCCACTATCTTCTACGGGACGGTAAAACCAATAAATCTAAACTTTTCGACAAACCGGTAAAAGACAGTAAAGAAGCCAAATTGAATTATAGACATATTGCATCCAGCACCAATTACCATCTTATAGAGGTAGAACTATTGACCGGACGTCATCACCAGATTCGTGCTCAACTATCAAAAATAGGTTGTCCCATAAAAGGCGATTTGAAGTATGGAGCATCCCGTTCAAACAAAAACGGGAGCATATCATTACACTCCCGTTTTGTAGAATTTGAACATCCCGTAATCAAAGACCGTTCAAAAAGAGAGATCGTTCGTATTACAGCCCCTACTCCTCAAGATGATAATCTATGGCAATATTTCGAACAAACAGTATGTTGAAATATATTTACCTGTATGCATAAATGGATAGGGGCAAAATTACGAACATTTAGAACTTAAACTCTTTAAGTAATTTTTTGGCTTCACTGAGATCCGATTTGTTCACAACAACTTTGATACATGCTATACCGCTGACGGAAGGGAAAACCAAAGACATATTCTCATCCCACAAAGCAGCTTTAATACCGTTACTTTCCAACATTTCTTTTAACTGTGCAGCCTCAGAGTAATTAACACACTCTTTTACAACTTCCAATTTAGTTTTATCATCATCCATAGCCCACATTTTTAGTGTAACATTACTACTATAAATATAATGAAATTTTGTTAATAACTTACAAAAACGGACAGACTTTTTAGAGGGAATTTATCTAATTTTGTCAAAACAATTATTTGATAAAGGAACAATGCCTGCATTTACACATCTACACGTACACACGCAATACTCCATTCTGGATGGAGCGGCGGCCATAAAACCTCTCATTGCCAGAGCAAAAGAGCTGGGAATGACATCATTGGCCATAACCGACCATGGTAATATGTATGGTGTTAAAGAGTTCCATGATGCCGCTGTAAAAGAAGGAGTAAAACCGATATTGGGTTGTGAAGTATACGTTGCCGGAGGAAGTCGTTTCGACAAAAGCGGTAAAGACGACCGAGGTGACCACCTGATACTGTTGGCTAAAAATAAAGAGGGATACCATAACCTGTCGAAAATCGTTTCATACGCTTTCACGGAAGGATTCTATTACCGACCGCGAGTAGACAAGGAGCTATTAAGAAAATATCACGAAGGGTTGATCTGTTGCTCAGCATGTTTGGGTGGAGAGGTGCCACAAGCTATCATGAGAAACGATTTGAAAGAGGCTGATCGTGTAGTGAAAGAATTTAAAGAAATTTTCGGTGACGATTATTATCTGGAATTGCAACTGCATAAATCGGGAGACCCTGTAATAGATTCCAAAGTTTACAACGAACAGCTCAAGGTTAACAAGGCTATTCTAAAACTGGCCGCTGACAACAACGTAAAATATATTGCCTCCAACGATGTCCATTTCATAATGGCTGAAGATGCACCGGCTCATGATCGACTTATCTGCCTCAATACGGGAAAAGACCTTGATGATCCGACACGTATGAGATATACATGGCAGGAATACCTTAAATCTCCTGATGAAATGGCATCCATATTTCCGGACAATCCGGAGGCATTGGCAACAACAATGGAAGTAGATGCCAAGATCGAAGAGTATTCATTGGAACACAAGCCTCTGATGCCTAACTTCCCTATACCGGAAGACTTTTACATCGAACCGGAAAAACTAAAGGCCACTTTTGCAAAAAAAATAAAGGATGAAGCTTTATTAAAAGAGATAGAACAGTGCGATTCACTGAATACGATAATAGAGCGTCATCCTGAAATGAACGAGACATTAACTATCGCCAAACAGTTCTGTTACCTGGAACATCTTGCATACGAAGGAGCTGAAAAACGATATGGCAAACTGTCGGAAAAATTACAGGAACGTTTAAAATTCGAACTTTCGACGATAGAATGGATGGGATTCCCAGGTTACTTTCTCATAGTTTGGGATTTCACAAGAGCTGCACGTAAAATGGGAGTATCGGTCGGGCCGGGACGAGGTTCTGCCGCAGGATCGGTTGTGGCATACAGCCTCGGTATAACAAATATAGATCCCATACGCTACGATTTGCTGTTCGAACGTTTTCTTAATCCGGACCGTATATCATTGCCCGATGTCGATATAGATTTCGATGAAGACGGACGTGCTGACGTATTGAATTATGTTGTCGAAAAATATGGACGTCAACGTGTTGCACAAATCGTAACGTTCGGAACAATGGCACCTAAAGCTGCCATCAAAGATGTTGCGCGCGTACAAAAGCTGCCCTTGGCTGAAAGCAACCGTATATCCAAGTTAATTCCTGAAAAACCGGGAATGACATTCAAAAAAGCCTACGAAGAAGTACCGGAGCTGGTTGAAGAAAAAAATTCGGAAAATCAGTTAATAAGGGATACGATGAAGTATGCCGAAAAACTGGAAGGGTCAATCAGACAGACAGGAGTACATGCTTGCGGTGTCATTATCGGGCAAGATGATCTCGAAAAGTTTGCCCCTATTGCAATTGCAAAAGACGCAGAGCTCAATGTCGTACAGTTCGAAGGTCGCGAAGTGGAGAGCGTAGGTTTAATCAAAATGGACTTTTTGGGTCTAAAAACCCTCTCTATCATAAAAGATGCACTGGAAAACATTGAACAATCCAAAGGCATCAAAATAGATATAGATTCGATACCTCTTGATGACCCTCAAACATATGAATTATACAGCCGCGGTGAAACGACAGGTCTATTCCAGTTCGAATCGCCCGGAATGAAAAAACATCTTCGCAGTCTCAAACCGAACCGATTCGAAGACCTCATAGCCATGAATGCGCTGTATCGTCCGGGCCCAATGGAATACATTCCCGAATTCATTGCACGTAAACATGGGCTGAAAGAGGTAACATACGAGATTGCCGATATGGAAGAATACCTGAAAGACACATACGGCATTACGGTTTACCAGGAACAGGTCATGCTTCTTTCACAGAAACTCGCCGGATTTACCGGAGGCCAGGCCGATACTCTTCGTAAAGCCATGGGTAAAAAGCAAAAGGCTGTACTGGACAAACTTAAACCTCAATTCCTGGAGGGTGCGACAAAAAACGGACATGACCCTAAAATATGCGAAAAAATATGGAGTGACTGGGAGGCCTTTGCATCATATGCCTTCAACAAATCACACTCCACATGTTATGCCTACGTTTCATATCAGACCGGATATTTGAAAGCGCACTACCCTGCCGAATTTATGGCAGCCCTTTTGAGCCGTAACTTGTCTGACATAAAGAAAATAAGTTTCTTCATGGAAGAGTCAAAACGTATGGGCATATCGGTTCTGGGGCCTGACATCAACCAAAGTAAACTGAAATTCACTGTCGACGATGCAGGTAACGTACGTTTCGGGATGGCTGCAATCAAAGGTGTCGGTGAGGCTGCCGTAAACAATATTGTCGAAACACGTACGAAAGGTGGAAAATTCACCTCGATTTACGATTTCGTGGAACGGGTAAACCTTCAAGCAGTAAATAAAAAAACGATCGAAAATCTGGCAATGGGCGGAGCATTCGATTCGATATGCTCTTTCCCTCGTAGTGCATTTTTCGCTGAGGATGCAAAAGGAGAAACTTTTCTCGAAATGTTAGTAAGGTACGGCAACAAAGTCCAAAACGAGAAAAACAATTCACAACAAAGTTTATTCGGCGGAACAGGTGGCGAAATAAGCATTCAAAAACCGGAACCTCCTGAACATACAGAATGGTCCAAGTTGGAAACGTTAAATAAAGAACGTGAGGTTATAGGTATCTATTTGTCCTCACATCCGTTAGATGATTATTCTGTAATAATAAGACATTACTGCAATACACAATTAAGCGATCTCGACGATTTGACAGGCATGGAAGGCCGTGATTTTACAGTTGCCGGTATGGTAACCAAAGTGATGCATTTAATGACAAAAACGGGGAAACCTTTCGGTCGCTTTGTTCTCGAAGATTATAACGGGTCCCACGAATTCGTATTGTTCAGCAAGGATTACGAGAACTTCCGCAAATACCTTTATGAAGGCTACTATCTGCTTGTCAAAGGTAAAATTGCCGGACGTACATACAATCCCAAAGAGATGGAAGTAAGGATAACATCGATGATGATGCTTTCCGAAGCGCAAGAAACGCTGATAAAGGAGATGACAGTATCCATTCCGATAAACGATCTTAATGCAGATATGTGTAACGAACTGACTACTATCGTAACCGGCAACAAAGGAAATATAATATTACGCATAAAAGTTACAGATCCTGATGAAGATGTATCGGTCAATCTTTACTCTAAAAGCATGAAAATAGGCATAACGAACGAAGTTATACGATTTATGGACGATCACTCTTTGAGATATACTTTAATGTAAAACTAAACAATAAAAACTATAAACATTATTATTATGGCAACAAACATTACATCTGCAAACTATCAGGAGTTTATAAACTCCGACAAACCGGTAGTAATTGATTTTTGGGCTGAATGGTGCGGACCATGCCGTATGATGAGTCCTATTATCGATGAACTTGCGACAGAATATGAAGGTAAAGTGATTATTGGCAAGTGCGATGTCGACGACAACGATGCTATGGCAACAAAATATAGCATACGCAATATTCCGACAATCATTTTTCTCAAAAACGGAGAACTTGTTGACAAACAGGTAGGAGCATGTCCTAAAAATGTACTTGAAGACAAACTCAAAAAATTGTTATAATTACAAACCTTTTATACCTAACTAACCTCGCCCTCTTTCATCTTATATGAAAGAGGGCTTTTTATATTCAGTTTCCTTTTATTATCCAAATAACACTTATAATTTTTCGACATAACACACATTTTAACAATAATGATTTTACCAAATTATATACTTTAATATGGCAACTCTAATCATATAGATTTTAAGGACATTTTCCAAAGTTCTACTGATGACCCATTCGGTCGACATTTTTTATCATCATTCCAACTTTCCTCGAAAAATAATTTTATAAAGCCATCAAACTTAACACATTGAATAGCACTGCTTTATAAAATTTTGATTATATTTATAATATAACATGATAACATTATCAAGTTCTTGCGTATAATTCAAGCAAACGAATACACATGGAAAAATATTGACACCGATAGTTCGGGCTTTGGTAAAAAAAGGTTCCACAATCATTATTGATGGTTGGTGTAGATACAGAGGATTATCGAGAAGTTATATTCATCAAGTGGTTGATCATAGTAGTGGAGAATATGTCCGAGATTCCTTTCATACTAATACAATAGATGGATTTTGGTCATTACTCAATAGATGAATTTTGGGAACTTACCATAAAGTAACCTCTAAACATCTGGATGAATATTGCGGAGAATTTGATTTTCGATATAATACTCGTTTATTCGACGATATAACCCGTTTCGTGATGTTCATAGAATCAGCCTATAAACGATTGAAATACAAAAGACTGAAATCCGATATCTCCAACAGTTATTAGCCCAATACAGCAGCAGCCCTATGAGGCAAATCTTGCACTTTCGATAAAAAAGTTCGTATATTTGTATAGTCCATCAAATAAAGGACAGACATACGGATAGAACACGGAAGTGTTCGAGTCTTATTCCTCCAACGAATTCTGGTAAAATTCACAAGAACAGGAATAAGCGAATTACCTCACGCTATACTTTTAGCGCGGGGCTGTTGCTTTTCTATTGTTCGCGGTTTACCAGAGCCTGTTGGAATAGAATGTAATGGCTTCTGCGCTTTCTTTTTATCCCCTTGTCTCAAAACAAAAAGGGGAAGCCGAAAACCTTATCATAGAGTAGGCGGAGAAGATTTGATGAAAATGGGTAAAACTTATATTGCGTCAAGAATTGCCAAAGGGAACAGATTATTCCCATGCAAAATTATCCTTGAACAGGAAGGGATAAAAATCCGTTTCCCGGGTTTCTTTCAAGGGCATGAAACTTTTATTCCTTATTGCAATATTGCTTCAGTCAGCATAGATACACCCATGATCGGATATTCGACCATTAAATTCAACGCAAAAGGAATCAATACAACGGCACATGGTTTTACAATATCAGAAGCAAGAAGTATTCAAAAATTTATTCAGAATCAATTAAGTAAATTACCGAAAAATATCTACTAATGAAATCTTTGTTTTGTAAC
>CASFSC010000055.1 GCA_949296995.1 uncultured Alistipes sp.
GGGATTGCGAAACGGGTTATATTTGTATAATTGATTTTCCCCAATAGTGCTGTTTTGAAAGAGAGAGGCAGTCTCAATTTGAGACTGCCTCATTAACCAAAGCGGAACGGTCGAGGAAACGAACCATTATTATCCGTTCGGCGGGGTATTTGCGGCAGCGAACAATGTGCAGCCGTATAAGTATAACGGCAAGGAGTTCGATAATAAGAACGGTCTGAACTGGTATGATTATGGTGCGTGTCATTACGATGCGGCGTTGGGACGGTTTATAAGCGTAGACCCGATGGCGGAGAAATATTATGGCATTAGTCCGTATACTTATTGTGTCAATAATCCTGTTGTGTATATAGATCCTGATGGTAAAAAGGTGTATTATGCACCAGGGGTTTCAAATGAATTTAAAAATGATTTTAGACAAGCAGTGCAGTATTTAAATAAATATGGAATGGGCGGTTTGTTGGCAAAATTGCATGCATCTAATAAAATCTATTATATAAAAGAAGGCGAAACGTTAACTTCTAGTTCTTTTGATCCTAATACACAGACAATAACATGGAGTTCTCGGACAGGGGTATTAACTAATAATGCTTTTGAATTATCACCAACAACTGTATTGAATCATGAAATAGACCATGCTGTACAGTTTGATCAAAACCGCCAGCAACAGATAAAGGATGCTAGTATGCAAGATGAGAATTATGGTAATAAAGAGGAAAGAAGGGTGATAACAGGGAGTGAGCAAGAAACAGCGAAAAAAATGGGAGAAATTGGTAAAACAGAAGTCACTCGTACAGATCATGCTGGAACTCTTTATGAGACAGTAGGATCAACAACAACCGAATGGAAAGATCCAATTATCATAAAGCCCGAAGAGAAAGATAAGAAATAATAGAGTATATGCAGAATGAGGAATAGTATATTTGATTGTCAGTACTATTGAATCTTATTCGATACGATGTATAGTATTTATAATTTTTTAAAGTGTTCGGATAATTACTATATCCGACACTTTTATAAATAAATTGCCGTATGGGAAAAATATTATGTGCATGTATGTTAATGATTTTTGTGAACATGAGTTCACGAACGGTTTTTGCGCAAAGCCATTATATGGAAATAGATAGTCTGCTTATTCATTATGTGGACTTCAATCTTATGACAATGATTGATATTGGTTGTGACAATTTTGAATCGGCATTGGATTATAAATCAGTTGTACTTCATGATTCGAGTTGTATTGCAGAATTGGCAGATATTCTTTTGGAAGAAAAATGCAAAACGGAACAACCTATTGATGTTAGATGCAAGATTTATATGTTTACTCCACAAGGAGTAAAGGTGATGTGTTTAGGTAAAGATGTTTTGTGTTATAACGGCAATTCTTATAAAATAAATAGCTTATTCATTGATAGGGTGAAAAAACTTATTTTAAAAGGAGAAAAGCCGTTGAATGATACAATAATAACTCATACTCCTATTTTATTGGTAAAGCAGGATGATTTTTATAATTCTATCCGACAAAGATGCTTACCTATTATGAAAAAAGAAAAGATAGATTCTTTAAAGATTATAGTTGATTTTTGTATTAATAGAAAAGGTCATGCTGTAGATGTGTTTATAAAAGGATGGAAAAATCAATTTGTCCCAGATTCCTTACAACATGAAATAACTCGTTTATTTCAAGAGCGTTTAAAATGGTCTGCATCAGAAAATCGTCCTTCTAAAGTTAGAAAAGTATTACCTTTTGTATTAGTCTCTGATTAGTTGCTTATAGACATTTTGTCCGTCTGGAAAGAGACGAATGGGAATGTATTAAATGCTTATGGCTTAACTAACAATTGACTTGCATGTTAAACGTCAATCAGGTGACGAAAGTGGATGATGTCATTGGTACCGCAGCTTACAACAATGGTTTCGAGTTCAAGGATGCCTAAAGCAGGTGAACGAGTACACATATACGATAAAAACGATAAAATGGTAACCTGACGAAAAATTTGAATATCTCTGTTTTTCATATTTTTGATTGCAGGGATATTTTTTTAAGTATGTTGTGGTATATTCTAAACGGGTGTAATACATATATATACTATGTGTTCATTAGTAAGAACGGCGTGAATTATGCCACTCCCCCTTCGGGTTACGGCACCCGCTATACAGGCGGCTACAAGGGTTTATTGACGGGTACGGTTACGGCAAGGCTGGACGCATCGGGTGTGGCAGGATACGACTACACGGCTTATTATTACGACGACCGCGGCCGTGTCATCCAGACAAGGAGCACGAACCATTTGGGCGGAACGGATGTGGAGTATGTCGCCTATAACTTCGTCGGCGACCCGGTCAAGCGTCAGCACGTGCATACCGCCAGCGGCAAGGCGACACAGACCGAGACTTATACGTATACATACGACCATGCGGGCCGTCTGACCGTGACAAAGTATAGGCTGAACAGCAATGCCGAAATTACGCTGGCAAGTAATACGTATGACGAATTGGGCAGGCTTCAGACGAAAAGCCTTCACGGCAGTACGGCCAACAAGCAGACGTACAGCTACAATATCCGCGACTGGCTGACAGGCATCAGCGGCAGCAAGTTTACGCAGAACCTGTACTATAACACGGGCAGCGGTACACCGCAATATGGCGGAAACATCAGCAGCCTGACTTGGAAGGCTGGTAACGAAAGCACGGTAAGGGGG
>CASFSC010000056.1 GCA_949296995.1 uncultured Alistipes sp.
CGATTTCGATGAAGACAAACTGACCGAAGAAAGCTATCGTACAACATTCGATACAGATCCTGAGGAACTGGCTTTGGAAGCAGAAGATGTAAGCGACGACGATAATTATTGATAAAAGAAACGCAGACAAACATATTATAAATAAAGCTCCAGACAGAAACATACACTGTCTGGAGCTTTTTCATTATACATGAGCTACAAAATCAAGCTTCCGTATTTTAACCCGAAATAGACCATTAAGACACCGTACACATATTTATATTTTCCTATCGGCTATTCAATTCTGTTTTTACTTCCTAAAATATCTTGCCTTCCGATTTTTCACGATATACCGGCTACGTCTTCAACGAAAGCGAAAACCAATATGTCTGGCAGTAGCGCGAAATGATGATGATGCCTGATTAGCGACTTGGGATAAAAATATTTTATATCGACTGACGTGGATACAGCATTCTGGTGAAATATGATGACAGACCTGGGATAAAAGCATATTATATCGACAGACGAGAATATGGCATTCTGATGAAATATAATGACAGAACTGGGATAAACGTATCTTATATCGACTGACGAGGATATGGCATTCTGATGAAATATGATGACAGACTTGGGATAAATGCATATTATATCGACTGGCGAGGATATAGCATTCTGATGAAATATGATGACAAATCTGAGATAGACACATCTTATATCGACAGACGAGGACAGAAGGAATTAATGGAATTATAACTACCGCCTCAGCGTAAAAATATCTGAACACCCTATTACTAATGCAGAACTGAAATATGTATCACAGAGTAACGCATAACATTATACCCTATAAAATCACACACTTATTTCGAGATTTACACTTACGCAGTCTTGAAAGACAGTCCTCCCAATCATCGCTCTCAACTATTCGTGAATTAACGCGTGAAACATTTTATGCTGTTTATTTTTTAGGAACAAATGTCTCCCAAGTCTGGTCATCATAGAAGATTCTTATTTCAGTTATTTTACGCTGAGGTTTGTCAATTTTTTTTACTTTATTAATGACATCATCATATGAAAACTGTACACCTGATACGGGCGACGGCTTGGATGATGTTACTTGTTGATGATCATCAAAATCAAGCATCCTCTCAGACACAGTTCCAGAGTCACTCTGTGCCTTCACCGAAACATCTTCACCACTGCCGTCCTCATACATATCACCAATCCCAAACAAAAGCCAGTCTGTTGATATTTTGGGAATCTTATTCTTTATTGCCTCAACTATAGCAAGAGTAGGACGGGTACGTCCGGTGAATATGCTACTCAATGTCGCCGGGGCAATCTGTATGAATTCGGCAAACACCTGTTGAGTCATATGCTGACTTTCCATGACCTTTCTGATTCTGTCTTTCATATGCTAAAGCTGTTTTTTAGTCCTCAAATGGGCTATTTTCTATGATTTTACAAAATTAAAATAAAATAATGACATACACAACAATTCAATAATATATTTACATTTAAATAAAACACATTTGTAATATCGAATTTACAACACGACACTTCGTATATTATTGAGATTTACATTTACATATACAAATGTAAAGAAATCCGTCAATCAACACCATAAAAAACACTTTACATATACTAAAATATACTATTGATTATCAGTATAGTTATTTTAACCGATAGAGATGTAATATACATGCCTTCTCATGTATAATTTTGATATGAGTATGCAATAACCGAATGAAAATATTAATAAAAGCTTTTAATCAGCTCATTTTCATATAGATATATGATGAAAGTTACTGATGTATACATATACATTCACATTCATATAATCAGACAATATTGTTTTGCATATACAATATACAACGATTCGTATTTTACATTTACATATCACATACGTAAATATAGAGGTTACGGCACGTTTATCGGAATTGGTTTACAATATTATATTACACATTTTGAAATGCTAAAATTTACTAATTGTTGATTTGAACGGTTTGAAAATGGGAAAATTTCCCATTTTTTCAATAATTCGGACAAAGGATAATGTCATCCCGAAATACTCAAAATATGAGAGGGAATAAATCACATAACTATCATAGTTTTAGCAAATTATAAAGAAAAAATGCCTTGAATGAAAGTTATGTTTTAGAAAAAGCAATATCGAAAAAAGGGTGTTTTTCAGTGCAAAATATA
>CASFSC010000057.1 GCA_949296995.1 uncultured Alistipes sp.
TTAATTCCGAAGAATATGAGAAATTTATAAAAAACAGGGTAAAGCAGAGAAATACTGCATAGGGCTTAAACGTCTTCATGGCTCACATTTTTAAGTATTATTCCGGCAGCTATTATCAAGTTTAATATTTTACAATATAAAACCCAAATATATTTACAACTTTTTTATACACACAATGACATTTTTAGATAATTAAATGGCATGTTTGGGTAAATAACAATTAAAAAATAGTCGGAACTATCAGGAACATTAAAAATAAACTATGAATAATATGAAAATAATTATGGCCGATAAAAAGAGCCAATTAATAAAATGAGGAGAGCAACATATATCTTGCTCTCCTCATTTTATTACAATTACATTGACTATATGGCTACAAATCCATAAAATTAACAGAACATATAAAAATACGTAAAACTCATTTACAGTGAAATAATTATCTACGTCATTAAGACATCAAAGCACCAATTTTAATCGCAGCCTCCGCCTAATGCATGATAGAGATTAATAACTCCCTGTATCTCTGTAAAACGATCTGAAACCGCATTCAATTCCGCTTGCAACAATGTCTGTCGTGCCGTTAACACTTCAAGATAATTTTGTGAACTATATTGCATAAGCAATTCTGCACTACGTACTGCCGAGGCAAGAGATGTTATTTGCTGCTCATCCAATTTCAATTGCCCTCGAGCTGTCTGCCACTGTATAAGTGCATTATTAACTTCAGTCCCCGCATCTAATAGGGTCTGACGGAAAGTTAGCATTGCTTCCTGTTGCTGAGCCTTTGCTACCTGCAAATTTGCCCGATTCTTACCTTGATTAAAAATAGGCTGTACAAGAGATCCTACTGCATTGAACAACCATTGTCCCGGATTGGTAATAGCTCCTCCGGCTGCATTGGTCCAGCCGGCACCTCCACTCAACGTTATAGATGGATAAAACGCCGAACGTGCCTGATTGGTAACATAAAATGCCGCTGCCAATTCTGCTTCACTTTGCTTTACATCAGGACGACGCTGAAGCAGTTGCAAGGGAACTCCTACTGTAAGAGTATCGGGAAAAATCTGTTGAGCTAATGTTGAACGTGCAATATTACCTGGTGCTGAACCTAATAATGCTGAAAGAGAATTTTCCAATTCTGCAATCTGACGTTCCAAAGAGAGTAATGATGCATCTACCGAGAGTTTACTCGCTTCAGTTTGAGCAACTGCCATATCTGTCGTCTGACCAGCTTTTTTCAAAGCTTTCATAACGCGAAGGTTCTCTGCCCAGTTTTCAGCTGTACGACGACTTATACTAAGTTGTTCATCCAACATTAACAAAGAATAATAATTATTGGCAATAGTAGATATAAGTCCTGTTTGTACTGCCTGACGATAAGCCTCACTCTGTTCCAAGACAGCTTTAGCCTCACGTTTAGCATTGGTGACACGGCCAAAAATATCTATCTCCCAACTGGCAGACACTGCAAGATCATAACTGCGTGTCGTATTACCACGTTCTGCCTTACTTATAGAACCTTCCGGTGTAAAATTAACAGAAGGTAAATATGACAATCGTGCAGAACGAAGCAATGCATCAGCTTCTTCAACTCGAAGACGGGCTATGCCCATATCTGTGTTATTACGTAAACCCGTTTCAATCAAATTCTGTAATTGCGGGTCCGTAAACAATTCTTTCCATGAAAAATCTGCTATGGAAGCCGTATCAGTAGACTTCGTAGATTGTAAATAGAGACTATCAGTTAAAGCAACAGCCTCTTCTGGACGCTGATAAGTCTTATAGATCGAACAACTGCATAACCCGACCGAAAGACATAAGCATATTATTATTTTTTTCATACAAATATTCCTGTTATTAATTCTTTTCTTTAAGGTCAGGCAGTTTACGTTCCGGCATAAATCTTTCTTGCAAATATTGGAAAACTATAAACAATACGGGAACGATAAACAGCAAAGAAATTGTACCGATCAACATACCACCGACAGTACCTACACCAATCGAAATATTTCCGTTGGCACCTACACCCGATGCGAACATCAGTGGCAACATACCGAATATCATTGTGAGCGAAGTCATCAGAATCGGACGCAAACGTACTTGAGCAGCCGATATTGCAGCATGCGGTATACTCATACCGTGACGTCGTCTTTCAGAAGCATATTCAGTAAGCAAGATTGCTGTTTTTGCCAAAAGACCTATCAACATCAACAACCCGATCTGCAAATAGATATTATTTTCCAAACCGAACATCTTGGCAAATAGGAAACTTCCTGCCAATCCGAATGGAACCGAAAGAATTACAGCGATCGGAATGAACAGACTTTCATACAACGCACATAGTATCAGATAAATAAATACCACGCAAATAATAAATATAATGGTTGTCGAACTTCCCGTAGAAGCTTCTTCACGCGACATACCGCCGAATTCGAATCCATAACCTGCAGGCAACGTTTCAGCAGCCACTTCACGTACAGCCTGAATAGCCTGCCCGGAGCTGTAACCTTCAGCAGGAGTACCGTTGACCGTAATAGCAGAGAACAAATTAAACCGGGACAAAGTTTCAGCACCATATACACGAGTAAGTTTAATATACTGATTAACGGGAGACATCTCACCGTTCGAATTACGAACGAACATATTGTTCAAAGCTTCTGTATCCAGACGATATTCAGGAGAAGCCTGTACCATAACACGATACAATTTGGAAAAACGGTTCATATTCGAAGCATAATTACCTCCTATATAGCCAGACAATACATTTAATACATCTGTAGGAGATACACCGTTACGTTTACATCGTGCAGCATCCACTTCCACCAAATATTGAGGGAACTTGGTATCGAATGAAGTTGTAGCACGAGATATCTCAGGACGAGCATTGAGTTTACTGATCATATTCTTAGTTACGGTAAGCAAATCTTCGATTGTTCCACCTTGTTGATCTTGGACATAAATTTCGAAACCGCTGCTCACACCATATCCAGGGATCATCGGTTGGGCAAAAGCCAAAATATCTGCCGACGAAATATCTGCCGTACGACGATATATTTCTGAAATTACAGAATTTATGTCATCCCCCTTTTCAGTACGCTGGTTCCAATCTTTCAAACGGACAATAAACATACCATTAGCTGACCCTTGTCCACTGATCATACCATTACCTGTAATTTTCGAATACATACGTACCTGAGGAATTGAACTGATACGTCGATCAATTTCATCCATAACGACCTGTGTTTCCTGCAAATTACTTCCAGGTGAAGTACGTACATCAACGAAAATTGTACCCATATCTTCTTGTGGAACAAATCCTGTTTTCGTAGTCTTCATCAAAAAGAACAAACCGGCTCCTGCTACGACAAGCAACACTGCAGTCAGCCACTTACGTTTCAACATAAACATTACACCGGTTCTATATTTACGTACTACACGATGAAATGCCGTATCAAATGCAATATGGAATCGTGACGAAAAACTCAACTTCTGCCCATTTTCTGAATCAGCATGCGGAGTCATGATAAGAGCACACAAAGCAGGACTTAACGTCATTGCATTAATGAGCGATATGCCCACGGCTACAGCCATCGTAAGACCGAACTGTGTATAGAACGTACCGGTAGTTCCACCCATAAAGCTCACAGGGATAAACACAGCCATAAACACGAAAGTCGTAGTGACCAATGCTGAAGTAATTCCCCCCCTTGCATCTATTGTAGCCAGATAAGGGGACTTATATCCTTCGTCGAATTTAGCCTGCACAGCCTCCACGACGACTATGGCGTCATCCACCACTGTACCGATAACCAACACCAAAGCGAACAATGTCAACATGTTCAGACTGAACCCTGCCACATAAAGGAAAGCAAAAGTACCGACAAGCGAAACTATAATTGATACCGCAGGTATAAATGTAGAACGAAAACTCTGTAAGAAAACATATACCACAAGGATAACCAACAATATAGCTTCGATCAAAGTTTTAATCACATTCTTTATTGAAGCATCCAAGAAATCTTTGGTACTCATCAAATCGGCTATTTCCATACCTTTAGGCAATGTTTCCGAAATTTCAGCTACCACCTTGTCAATTTCTTCAATAATTGCATTTGCATTTGATCCTGATGTCTGAGCTATCATACAGTTAGATCCAGGATGCCCGTTCACTTCACCTATATAGGTATAGGTACGTGAACCCAGTTCTATCGTTGCAACATCTTTAAGTCTTAACACCTCTCCATCGGGCAAAGAACGGATAACCATATTTTCATAATCGGTTTCCATTTCATAACGTCCACGATATTTCAATACATATTGGAACGTATTTTTTGATTCAGCCCCCAATGTTCCGGTTGGTGCTTCCAAGTTCTGTTCATCAAGTACGGTTGTAATATCAGATGGTACAAGACCATACTTCGCCATTTTCCCAGGATCGAGCCATATTCGCAACGAATAGTCAGATCCCATTACATTAACCTCACCTACGCCGGCAATACGAGCCAAACGAGGTTCAATATTGATCTTAAGGTAATTATTCAGGAAACTTTCACTGAAAGTATCGTCAGGGCTATACAATGCCAGAGCCTTAATATTACTTGTCTGACGCTTACGAACGGTAACCCCGCTTCGTGTTACTTCAGCAGGGAGTAACCCTTGAGCGGAAGCGATACGGTTTTGGACGTTCACCGTGGCCATATCAGGATCTGTTCCCTGACGGAAATAGACGGTAATTCGTGCCGACCCGGTATTGGTTGCTGAAGAGGTCATGTACATCATGTTTTCCACCCCGTTCAATGCTTCCTCTATGGGGACAACCACACTTTTCAAAACCGTTTCGGCATTGGCACCTGTATATGACGCTGAAACGCTAACCGTAGGCGGAGCTATTTCAGGAAACTGTTCAACAGGTAATTGCGACAAACCTATGAGACCTACGATAAGAATAACAACGGAAATTACTCCCGCTAAAATAGGTCGATCGATAAAAGTTCTTATCTTCATGGCACAGATTATTCTTGAGCAGGTTGATTTTCGACTACAGTTCCTTCACGCACCAGACCAGCCCCTTCTGCAATAATTACATCTCCAGGTTCAAGTCCTGATTCGACTATATATTCCGTACCATTGTTCAATCGGAAGATTTCCACAGGGGCCGATTGTGTTTTCCCATCCACTACTTTATATACGAACACTCTATCCTGCAACTCATATGTTGCAGCCTGAGGAATTACTATACACTGATTTCTAACTGTAGGAACCAATACAGTACCACTACCTCCATTACGCAACAATTTGTCGGGATTCTTAAACGTTGCACGCAAACTTACAGCACCTGTACTTTCATCTACAGTTCCACTGATAGCATCAATTTTTCCTGTATATTGATAAGGTTTGCCATTACTCAAAGTAAGTTCCACTTCGGGCATTTGTTCCAGAGCCTTATTCAAAGAACCATACTGCTGTATCAAATCCAATATCTGATTCTCATTCATTGAAAAATAAGAATATATCTCAGAATCATCCGAGACCGTAACCAAAGGTTCAGAAATGCTACTGCTTACCAAAGCTCCTATCCTATAAGGGATCATACTAGCTACACCATTTACAGGACTTTTAACTTCCGTATATGAAAGGTTATTACGTGCATTTATTTCCTGTGCTTTAGCCTGTGCTAACGCAGCTTCTGCTTCTGCTTCCGTATTACGGGCTGTTTGCAAATCAAATTCCGACACGACATTTTCCTTAAACAATTCTTCTTTACTTTCCGCAGTAAGTTTAGCCGTTGCCAATTTTGATTCGGCACTTTTCACATTGGCTATGGCTGTTTCCAACGCTGCCTTATAAGGGACTTGGTCAATAATAAACAATGTCTGTCCTTTTCTAACCGGATCACCCTCATTGATACATATGTCTGTAATTAATCCACTAACCTGTGGTCTTATTTCAACATACTGACGTCCACGAAGACTGGCAGTATAACCTGTTTTAAGTGTTTGATCACGAAGTTCCACACGAAATGTCTTGTAATTGGCCACTGATTCTTGTCGCGGTTGCGAACCACACGAAGTAAGCCATACCAATGTCGATAACAACACTATAAAATAGCCTCTCATTTCTAGTTAATTTGTAGTAGTTTTTATTATTGAATTATTAAATTAAAATCTGAAATCAGTCTGTAAAACAGATAATAACAAAAATAATAAGTTTTCAGATATATTTTAAAACATGTATAAATAAACGACAAAAAAGTGTTTATTAATAACATTTATTGAAATTTCGTGTATGGAATCAAACGATTATACTTTGTATGTATAATATCTCACCCTGCCCCAACACAAAGCATAAATGTTATCATATCTCATGCAATTCGACATATGATAAATTTTAACATATAATATTTTATTAAATTTGAACGTATAATATTAATATAATATTTTATTAAAAATCATATAAATACAAATAAATCAATCATGAAACTAATTCTAAGTGACAAACCGTTGGATATTGATATCGGAGCAAAATGTGATATAAAATATTTTGATCTGTCGTCCATGAATATAGCCAACTGTATGGGATGTTTCGGCTGCTGGACAAAGACTCCGGGGAAATGTGTCATACGAGATGATGCTACACATGTATATCCTTGTATTGCCGCAAGCGAAGAACTCATTTATATCAGCAGAATAAAATATGGAGGATATGATACTATCATGAAAACAATGATGGAAAGAGCCATTCCTGTTCAACAAGCATTTATCCGTATTCATCACGGTGAGACCCATCATGTACAACGCAATGTACTGCCTAAAATAGCTACAATCATCGCCTATGGAGATAGTGATGATCAAGAGCGTGATATTTTCCGCAATCTGGTAGCCCGTAATTCTCACAATATGAATTTCGAAAGTTATGAAATCATATTTACGACAGAATCGATGATAAACAACATTGTAAAAAACATTTTGGAGAGATGGGAAAAATAATGATATTGAATGGCAGTCCCAGAGCACCTAAATCAAATTCCAAACGTCTTGCAGATATTTTCATCAACCATTGCCACATTGAAATCACATATCGCAATATAACAAAAAAAAACTTCAATGAACTGCGCTCAGAGATAGAGCATTATTCAGATCTTTTGTTCATTTTCCCGTTATATGCAGATTCATTACCTGTCGGTCTGTTGAACTTTCTGAAAATGTTGGAAAAAAATCCTCCGACACAAAAGCCTGTAATATCTGTCCTCATAAATTGCGGATTTTTAGAATATCAACAAAACCAGGTAGCAATAAAAATGATACGTTACTTTTGTGATAAAAATGGTTATTCCATAGGTTCCATTTTAATGATGGGTAGTGGAGAAGCTATTCTGGACACTCCATTTAAATACATTGCCAATAAAGCTGTTCGCAAGTTGGCCAATTCGATAGTGACAAAAAATTATCAAACATTTCATGCAACTATGCCTATATCGAAAAGGTTATTTTTATTTGCGGCCAACATTTACTGGACAAGTTATGGCAAAAAATATGGGATCACAAAGAAACAAATGCAATCTATGAAAATAGAATAATAAATTATGTGATATGCTGGAATGTTAAACAGTATATCTATTTTCGATATACAATATACAAAGTAATTTACTTAAACGACAATTATAAAATTATATGTTAAATAAAATGCAAGATGATAAAAAGAGTAGAGACGTATCTACGCCCCCCATTTATTCTAAGGTTACCATGTACGTAGACCTTCTTTTCTGTTTTGTAATATTACCCCTTATTATCATGCTGGTTCCCATTACAAAATGGATCACTAATCACCCTGCATTCGCCATATCTTTTATCGCTTATTTATATTTACTCTATTTCGTATATCGGAAGGCCAATTTACCTTTATTATTCATGCAAAAAAAATATGGACGTATTATTGTTATAATTATAAGTCTGTTGTTCGTTACAGAACTGTTAACACATTATCCATTACCAGAAAATATAGGCTCTAAACTACCTTTAGATTTTCGTAGACACCTGCACACTCAAACTATATGGTTTTTCTTTCTGATAGTCTCCGGATTTGGATTGGCTATTGAACTGACATTCGAACTTTTCCGTCAGATGTTAGCCAAACAAGAGATAGAGGTCGGTAAAAACAGAGCCGAATTGGCATTGTATAAAGCTCAAATAAATCCACATTTTCTTTTTAACACACTTAATACTCTTTATGGATTGGTTATAACAAAGTCAGAACTAACTGAATCGGCTTTTGTGAAATTTTCCAACATCCTTAAATATATGTACGACAATACAGCAAAAGAAAAAATAAATATCAGAAGCGAGATAGAGTATATACGCCAATATGTAGAGTTGCAACAATTACGATTGAATCACAATACAAACGTAATTTTCGAAAGCCGTACAGATAATGACAACGTAAAAATTCCGCCAATGATTTTGATAACATTTGTGGAAAACGCCTTCAAATACGGCACTTCTTCTTCTGAAAATTGCACTATTTTAATTCGGATAGTGGTAGAAGACAGCACACTGATGTTCAAGACCGTCAACTCCATAATGAAAGAACCTCCCAAGGATAAATCATCAATCGGCATAGAAAATTGTCGCAAACGGTTACAATTACTCTATCCCGACCGTTTTACCCTCATTACGGAAAAAGATGAGGCAAAAAAAGAATTTATAACAAAACTGATCATAGAATTATCATGAAAAGACTATTCTGCATAGCCATTGATGATGAACCTATTGCACTACTCGTGATATCTCAATTTTGCAAACGAATAGGAGGAATTGATTTGGCCACATTCAGCGATCCACTCGTAGGTATAGAAGAGATCAAATGTCATAAACCAGATCTTGTATTTTTGGATATAGAAATGAATAATATCAGCGGTTTGGATATAGCACGAGTTTTACCACAAGATTGTGCTCTAATTTTCACTACTGCACATGCACAATATGCCATTGATGGTTTCAATCTGGATGCAGTAGATTTTTTGCATAAGCCATTCGCTTTCGAACGTTTCCAACGTGCCGTAGACAAAGCCATAGGCCATATTGAAAGTAAACGCCACAAACTCGACACAAAACAAAATGCGATAATAATCAAACTGAATTACAATAATGTCACTATCCCTATAAATGACATATTATATATTCAGGCGGAGGAAAATTATATAAAAATAATAAAAACGGATGGTAACAGTATAATGCCGCACATGAATATAAAAAGCATCTGCAAGATATTGCCGGAGGATAAATTTATAAGGGTCCACCGTTCATTTGTAATACCTGTCAATAAAGTCATACGTTTTTCCAAACAAGAGGTACAATTGACCGGAATGCAAAATTCAATTCCTGTCGGAAGGCATTACGCAAATGATTCATATACTATCTTATTAAACAATAAAAACAACAAATAAATATTCCAGTAATAACATATCCATTTACACAAATATCATTTATATTAAAGCATTTGAGCTTATATTGCGGGTCGGATAATCCGCCCACTCAAAACTCATTAACAATATAAATATAAAAAGGACTTCCATATAAATGAAAGTCCTTTTTATTATCAATCGTTTACAGTTATAAGCTAAGCTGTTTCAGAATAATATGGTTTAATGCTGTCAATAAACTCTATTCCCTTACGTGTAGCCAAGCCTCGTAATAAAGTTTCAGCAAAACACTCTTGTTCAATACGAGTCATTCCTTCAATCCTTAATTCGAACAATGTATACATCATAAGATTAATGATGGCTGTAATATCTGCTTTCGGCAGAATAAAACCGTCATGCAAACATTTATGCAATACATTACCCATCTGTTCCCGCCAAAACTTACCGTTTTCTTGAAATTTTTCAGCAAAATCAGCCTTTATCTTCAAATCCGTCAAAAAACCACAATTTGCCGAATACAAATTATTGATATACTCATGCATCAACCAAATAGCATTTTGCAAAGAATTTTCAGCATTACATTCCATATAATGGGTCACTTTTTCTCTCTGCTTTTTCTGCATATCGGACAGGCACTCATTTACCAAATCCGTTTTGTCAAGGAACAATTCATATAAGGTCCTTTTGGAGATATTCAGGACATGAGCAATCTCATCCACACGCACAGAACGTATTCCATGCTCCATAATGAGTTGTCGAGTTCTGTCAATTATCCTCTCCTTTATATTATTGTGTTGCCTCATTGTACGTTATTCCAAATCACGTCCGCCACCCAGTGCATGATACAGATTAACCACACCCTGAATTTCATCGAACTTATCAGATACCTGTGATAACTGAGCCGAAAGCAATGCCTGTTGAGCAGTCAAAACTTCCAGATAAGTCGAATTACCATGACGCATCAATAATTGAGTACTTTCGACAGCTGTTTCAAGCGATGCTATCTGTTTATTACGATATTCTTCCTTCCCACGTGCAGTCTGACATTGTGTGAGCGCATTATTCACTTCAGCTCCGGCATTGAGCAACGTTTGTTGGAAACTTAGCTTTGCCTCTTCTTGTTGAGCTTCAGCAATTTTCACACGAGCACGGTTAGCACCTGCGTTAAATATAGGTTGTGTTAATGATCCTGCGGCTGAAAGCAACCATTTACCTGGATTGATAATCTGACCTATATTATTTGTCCAACCCATACTGCCGGTAAGTTTTAAGGATGGATAAAGCGACGAACGAGCTTCACTTGTCGCATAATACGACATAATCAAATTTTGTTCAGCACTTCTGACATCAGGACGATTAGCCAACAACTGTACAGGAACTCCTACGGTCAATTCAGATGGAACAGTTTGGTCTGCAAGTTTACCACGTTTGAAAGTTTGTGGAACGTCGCCAAGTAATGAGGCAAGACTGTTTTCAGTCTCTTTAATAGAATATTGAATATCCTTCAACGAACTTAATATCGAATAATAACTGGCCTCTGTCTGAGCAACACCGGCACTATTGGTCATACCGGCATCCATCATGGCACGCATCGTTTCAACACTTTCACTCCATTTGCTGGCCGTCTGTTCCGATATCGTATACTGTTCATCCAACATCAACAAGGTATAATACAAGTTTGCAATACTTGCAACAAGTTGTGTTTTCACTGCCTGACGATAATCCTTACTCTGTTCATAAACGGCTTTAGCCTGACGTTTACCATTTAGAATTCGGCCGAATACGTCTATTTCCCAGCTTGCCGTCACAGGAAGGCTGTAGGTCCATGAGGTATTCATTTGATTCACATAGTTCAACCCACCCTGAGGGGCAAAATTAAATGATGGGAAGAATGACAAACGTGCTGTCTTCAATGAAGCTTCTGCTTCCTGAATTTTCCAATGTGCAGCTTGCAAATCCGTATTATTGGCCAAACCTTGTTCGATCAAAGCCTGTAAATATGGATCGGTAAACATATCCTGCCACTTAATGTCTCCGATAGAGGTACTGTCAGGAGTTTCGATACCCTCCCCGAACAAATTATCGGTTTTAATATCAGGACGTGAGTATGGTTTATAAATCCCGCAACTGCCCAACATTACGGCCATACAAATTATTACTATTTTTCTCATATTTCAATCTCTATTTATCTTGTCCGTTTGACTTCATGTTTTCCATTTCCATCGTAATAGAAAGGTCTTCAGATTTTTGGAATTTAATAGGCTTAACTTTTTCCTGCAGGAACTGGAAGACTATAAAGAGTGCCGGCACAAGGAATAACAATGCCAACGTACCGATAATCATACCACCCACAGTACCAGTACCGAGAGAACTGTTACCGTTAGCACCCACACCGGTAGAGAACATCAACGGCAAAAGACCGAATACCATTGTAAGAGCTGTCATAAGGATAGGACGCAAACGTACTTTAGCGGCAGAAACGGCAGCCTGTGTAAGCGACATTCCTGCATGACGTCTTTCAGTAGCATATTCCGTAAGAAGAATAGCAGTTTTAGCAAGAAGCCCTATCAACATAATCAACCCTGTCTGAAGGTAGATATTATTTTCAAGTCCCATCAACTTAGCGAACAAGAAACTACCCATCAAACCGCAAGGCACAGCCAAAATAACGGCGAACGGAACGATGAAACTTTCATACAATGCACTAAGTATAAGGTATATCAAGATGATACAAATAGCAAAAATTATTGCAGTGTTATTTGTACTTTCACTTTCTTCACGTGTAATACCACCGAATTCATAGCTGTAACCGTGAGGTAATGCCGTAGCCGCAACTTCCTGAATAGCTTTGATAGCATCACCGGAGCTATAACCGTCAGCAGCAGAACCGTTAACAGAAATAGAATTATACATATTGAATCGGTCGATGGTCTGAGGGCCATAAACTTTGGTAAGGTTTACGAACTGACTGATAGGAGCCATTTCCCCATTGACACGAACAAACACGTTATTCAAAGATTCCGGATCCATACGGTATTTAGGATCGGATTGGATCATAACACGGTAAACTTTCGAGAAACGGTTGAAGTTAGAAACATATTGACCGCCATAATATCCCGAGAGAGCCGAAAGCACTTCACTGGGCGATATACCAGCTCTTTTACATTTGGCAGCATCCACATCTACTTGCCACTGAGGGAATGTTATGTTATATGTAGAATATGCCATTGCAATTTCAGGTCTTTGGTTGAGTTGCATTATAAATCCCTGAGCGATTTGGAAAAATTGAGTCAAATCCCCACTTCCTTGATCTTGCAAATAAAGTTCAAAGCCATTGCTGGTACCGTAACCCGTAATCATTGGAGGTGCCATAGCAAATATCTGTGCATCTTTAATATCTGCCGTACGAGCCATTATTTGCCCAATCACAGCATTTACATTATCTGATTTTTCAGGACGTTCAGACCAATCTTTCAACTTAACGATAATCATACCATATGAAGAGCCTTGTCCTGCTATCATACCATAACCTGTAACGGAATTCATAGCTCTTATTTGAGGTATAGGAGCTATTCTATCCTGAATTTCATCCATCACTTTTTGAGTTTTGGACAATGAACTACCAGGTGCAGTGGTAACATTTACAAACAGTGTTCCTTGGTCTTCATTTGGCACCAACCCTGTTTTAGTATTATTCATCAAAACCAACAGAAGTGCAATCGCAGCAATCAATGTTGACCACATCAGCCAACGATGACGGATAAACAATAATACACCGCGTTGATACTTTTTAATAATTGCATTAAACGACGTATTAAATGCTGTACGGAAACGTGCCGCAAAATTATTTTTCATCTGGCCGTTTTCATCCAGATACGGTTTCAAAAGGAGTGCACACAATGCAGGGCTGAGAGTCAAGGCATTGATTGCAGAAATACCTACTGCCACAGCCATTGTAATACCGAATTGAGTAAAGAATGTACCTGAGGTTCCACCCATTAATGACACCGGAATGAACACCGCCATAAATACTAATGTAGACGTCACAATTGCAGAAGTAACACCAGACATAGCATCCACCGTCGCTTTATGTGGATCCCTATACCCTACATCGAAACGAGCCTGGACGGCCTCGACGACAATAATAGCATCATCTACCACAGTACCAATAGCCAATACAAGAGCAAACAGTGTCAGCAGGTTTATACTGAACCCTGCAAAGGCTAAAAATGCGAATGTACCTATAAGTGCAACAATTATAGATATCGAAGGGATAAGTGTAGAACGCAAATCTTGAAGAAAAACATAAACAACAAGTATAACCAACAATATAGCTTCAATCAACGTTTTAACAACCCCTTTCATTGAAGCATAAAGGAAATCATTTGCACTCATCAAATCGATAATTTCCATTCCAGGAGGCAAATCTTTCCTTGCATCATCCAATAGTTTATCAATATTATTGATTACCTCAGTTGCATTCGAGCCTGCAGTCTGGAACACCATTGCCATGGCACCCGGTTCCCCATTGGTTTGAGAAACATATGAATAGGATTCGTCTCCCATTTCCACTGTAGCAATATCTTTTAATCTGAGCACTTCTCCATCGGGCAGAGCTTTAATAACAATCTCGCCGAATTCTTCAGGCGTAACCAGACGTCCTTTATATTTCATAGTATACTCAAAAGTATAGTCCGATTGTTCACCAAAAGTACCTGTTGCAGATTCGACATTTTGTTCAGCCAATGCAGCCGTAACATCCGAAGGCACCAATTTATATTGTGCCATAATATCAGGCTTCATCCATATTCTCATACTGTAATCGGCACCAAGAACGAAAAATTCTCCCACACCGGTTACACGTTTTATTTTAGGCTGAATATTGATCTTCATATAGTTGTTCAAGAAACCTTGATCATACATTCCATCCGGACTGTACAATGAAAATATCTTTAACATACTTGTCTGACGCTTCATGGTAGTTACCCCGATTTTGGTAACTTCTGCAGGAAGAGAACCTAATGCTTGGGAAACACGGTTCTGAACATTAATTGCAGCCATATCAGGATCAGTACCCTGTCTGAAATATATGGTTATAGATACATTACCCGCATTGGATGCAGATGATTTCATATAAGTCATGTTTTCAACACCATTGATACTTTCTTCCAACGGTGCGATAACACTTTTCTGGACAGTTTCTGCACTTGCTCCTGGATATGCCGTACTTACCATTACGGTCGGAGGAGCTATATCGGGATATTGTTCAACAGGTAGCGATGCCAACCCAATGATACCGCCCAATACAATTACTATAGATATGACCATCGCAAGAACAGGACGGTCTATAAAATGTTTCAGTGTCATAAGTCTATTCCTCCTTTTGAGATTCAGATGCTGATGCTGGTGCAGTTGATTCAGATGCTGATGCTGGTGTAGCCGATTCGGATGCTACTGGTGCGGCTGACTCGGATGCTGCGGCAGCAGCAGCTTCAGATTTTACTTTTATAGGAGTACCTTCACGCAACAAACCTACACCTTCTCCGACAATCACATCTCCAACAGACAAACCTGATTCCACGATATAATCTTGTCCATCACTAATTTTCGATACTTCTACCGGAGTTGTTTTAGCTACTCCATCGACTACTTTGAATACGAAAATTTTATCCTGCAATTCATATGTCACTGCTTTAGGAATAACAATAATATCTTTACGGTCATAAGGAATAATCACATTTCCAGAACTTCCGCTATGCAGTATTCTTCCTTTATTGGGGAATACGGCACGTACTGACACACTACCTGTCGAAGGATCTACGACACCGCTTATAGTTTCAATTTTACCTTTTTCAGGATATATTGAACCGTCACTCAAACGCAGTTCTATTTCGGGCATTGCTTTTATAGCCTTATCCATCGAACCATACTGTTTAGTCAACGCCAGCAGTTGAGTTTCATTCATTGAAAAATAGACATACATATCTGAATTGTCCGATACTGTTGTCAATGGTGTCTGCATAGAAGGTCCTACCAACGCACCGACACGATAAGGTAATGTTCCGACCACTCCGTTTGCAGGGCTTTTCACTACCGTATAAGACAAATTATTTTTGGCATTCAATTCTTGAGCTTCAGTTTGAGCCAGTTGAGCTTTTGCTGTAAGCAATGAATTTTCAGCCGTTTGCAAATCGTATGCAGAAATTACATTTTTTGCGAACAACTCTTTCTTACTGTCATAGGTAAGTTGAGCAGTTGCGACTGCAGCCTTTGCAGCATTTACATTAGCCGATGCAGTCATAAGAGCTGCTTTATATGGAACCTGATCGATAATAAACAAGGTCTGACCTTCACGTACGACCTCACCTTCCTTTACGTTTAATTTAAAAATTGTTCCTGAAACCTGAGGATAAATATCGATATCCTGACGACCACGAATGGTTGCAGAATACACATTCGATACTTCTTTATCAGATTTAGAAATCGTGATAACGGAATACTCCGAAGCTTGTTGTACCTGTACAGCCTGTCTGCACGATACCACCGCCATACAGCACACAATTAACGCTGCTTGAATTAATCTTACTCTCATATTCTATTCTTATTAAAACTTTTTCTGCGGCAAAAGTACCATAAAATCATGCTATTTACGCTACAAAAAGCGAACATAATTGGTGTTTTTCGGAACAAACGTTCTTGTTTTGTATCATATAAACTAATATTTTTGTGATTTATTGTAATTTATTATAATTCGATATGCAAATCGCAGATCCATTCGGGATAACACACGAAGATAAATTCATCGCTCAACATTCCGACCTGAAATATTTTCACAACATTCCCCGACGAGTTGAATCGGGAGTCATCATGATATGCCAGTCCGGGAATGCCGACATAACGATTGACATGCGTAACGGGCACATGAAACGCAATACACAATTATTTATTTTACCCAGTGCCGTTTTAATGCTTACAAACGTATCGGAAAATTTTCGTGTTACATTTTTAGCTTTTTCCAGAGAATTATTCGAAGAAGCGGCTTATCGCATAGACATAGAATTTTTCCATTTCATGAAAGAAAATCCGCTTTACGATTATCCTCCCAAAATAGCCAGAATAGTTAACAACTGGCTTCAATCTACATTATATATCTATGAGGACAGAGAGAATATTTTCCGCAATATTATTATCAAGAATCGTTTGCAGAATGTTTTCCTGGAATCATACGATAAACTACAAAGATATATAAAACCCAAATCCAATTCTACGCCATCTCGTCAAATAGATATATTCAACAAATTCATTGCCCTCATACACGAATATGCTTGTCAAGAAAGGGAAGTTCAATTCTACGCAGACAAGCTTTGTGTATCAACCCGTTACCTGTCAGCCATAACACGTAATGTCACCAATTCTTCAGCAAAAGACATTATAGACAGATTGGTAGTTGTCGAAATAAAAATATTATTGCAATCTACAGATCTATCCATTCAGGAAATTGCTGATAAGCTACATTTTCCAGACCAATCATATCTGGGTCATTATTTCAAAAAACAGACAGGCGAATCTCCCTCGGCATATCGCAACAGCAACAAAATGACTGTAAAGAAAACACAACATAATTAAACAAACGAATATATATTTACATAAAGCAAGGACAAAGCGGCAAAATATAAAATATATATCGTAAATAAATTATAGTATCATAACGTTATAAGGAAATAAAGTCATGACACATTTATATTATAAATAAATTATATTCATCAAGTACTTCAATTCCATATACATTAACAAGGTCATTTTCAATGGTGAATTATATGGTTAAATATATTTTCGGAAATTGCTTGTTTGCCTTTTTATTTTTATAATTATACAAATAAATTTGGCTATTTTTACATCAAAACTCCCATAGCCATGAGAAAAATTAAACTGTTTTTAATTATGAGTAGTCTATTGGTATCGGAATGCCTATTGGCACAAGTTAAACAAAATACGTTTTCATACAAGACGAACAATTATAAAATAATATTACTATCGGAAGGACAACAAATAGGCAATAGCGGAATACTCATAGATGCTTCTGCAGAAATATTGGGAAAATATACGGATGAAGGTAAATTTCCTAATGCAACTAATGCATTTTTAATAAAAACAGATAACAAAAATATATTGATAGACACCGGTTACGGACGTAATCTTTTTGATAATATTGACAAATACAGTATCAAACCCGAAGAGATCGATATAATACTGATTACCCATATGCATGGCGACCATATAGGCGGCATGCTAAAGAATGGTAAAAAATCTTTTCCGAATGCTGATTTATACATTTCACAGAAAGAATATGACTATTGGACAGATAAAAATATAACAGCTCAACAACCGGACAATCGTAAATCAGGATTTATCAATGCGCAAACGGTTGTTGACCTTTATCGAGACAAGTTGCATCTATTTACGCCAAACGAGATAGATGAATCTCCATTGCAAATAATTCCGGGTCTAAATGCGATTTCAGCTTATGGCCATACTCCAGGACATACCGTATATATGATAGGCAGCGATAATGAACGATTACTTGTGTGGGGAGACCTGACACACGCAATGTCAGTACAAATGCCACATCCTGAAATCGCCGTTACTTATGATTTCGATCCCGCTCAGGCAGTTATGTCGCGTAAAAAAATACTTGAATATGTATCTGAAAACAATATTCCGATAGCTGGCATGCACATATCGTACCCGGCAATAGGAAAAATAATTCGCAATGGTAATAATGAATATGAATTTATACAAGTTAAATAAGTAGCCTCTGTAAAACAGTAATTTAAAATAACAACAATTTATAAAACAGATCTTCACGTCTAAGATTGACAGACGCGAAGGTCTGTTTTTTTTTACAATATCCTTACATGGAGTTAA
>CASFSC010000058.1 GCA_949296995.1 uncultured Alistipes sp.
GGCTGCCACTATTGCCAACTTGGCAAAATAAATTACTCATCAAGGAACAAGCGGTTATCTTGTTCCTTGATGGATTGCTTATAAATTAAACACTGGATATAACTATGTCTGAAAAAGAATCCTATAAAAATCCCGATTATACCCCGGAAGAAAACGATGAGATTGAAATCGACTGGGCAGGTTATTTGCGAAAGCTCATAGCGGCACGAAAAGCGTTGTTGTGGTCGGTTCTTGTAGGTGTTGTATTGGGGGTAATTATTGCATTCAGCATTCCTAAGGAATATACGGTAGATGTTACCCTTTCTCCTGAAATGGGTGACCAATCAAAAATGTCGGGAGGATTAGCCAGTTTGGCTTCTTCGTTTTTGGGTAGTAGTGCATCTTCTAATGGAGCCGATGCCATGAACATTACCTTAGCCTCCGATATAGTAGCCTCTACCCCATTTGCGTTGAGCCTTTTTGATATGCGGGTACAAACGCTTGACGGCAGTCTTGATACCACTTTTGTAGCCTATCTCGATGAAGAAAAATCTCCATGGTGGAGTGTGGTTATGGGACTTCCCGGAATGACCATTGGTTGGATAAAATCGATTTTTACAAAAGATGAAGATACGGAATTATCTACGAGTATAGCGCAAGGCCCTATTCAACTTTCCATAGAAGAAGCCCAAAAAATTTCGGCTATCCGTGCTGCCGTGACGGCAAACGTCGATACAAAAACGGCTATGACGACAGTTTCGGTGACATTACAAGACCCTAAGGTCGCAGCCGTGGTAGCCGATTCAGTTGTCCGCAAATTACAGGAATATATCATCAATTATCGCATCGCCAAAGCAAAAGACGATTGTGCATACTTGCAACAGTTGTTTCAAGAGCGGCAAGCAGAATATTATGCAGCACAAAAGAAATATGCCGAATATTTAGATGCCAATAAAAACCTCGTATTACAGAGTGTTCGTGCCGAGCAGGATCGGTTGCAAAACGATATGAGTTTGGCCTATCAGGTATATAGTCAAGTGGCGACCCAACTACAAGTTGCTCGGGCCAAAGTGCAAGAGGCCAAACCCGTGTTTGCCGTTCTTGAACCTGCCACTGTACCCCTGCAACCATCGGGAACCACTCGTAAAATGATGATTATAGCAGTAACATTTGTATCAATTGTTTTAACAATGGGCTGGATTTTGTTGGGTAAAGAATATTGGGGAAAATTCCTTTCTTATATTAAAGGTAAATAGGACCCTATTTACATATTAAACTTATGTCTTAAAAGAGTTATTTTTTAGATGTCGACAGCATCGCGCGTAGCCAAAAATACGGGATATCTCTATGCCAAGATGGGCATTACCATGTTCATCTCGCTATATACCACCCGACTTGTTCTCAACAGCTTGGGCGATGTCGATTTTGGTATCTTCAATATCGTGGGTGGGGCGATTGCCATGCTCGGATTCTTCAATGCCGCCATGGCCGGAGCGACTCAGCGATTCATGTCTTTTGCCGAAGGTGAAGGCAATAAAGAGAAGCAGAAGCAAATATTCAATATCAGCATTGTATTGCACACGGCCATTTCTCTCCTCGTGGGAGTGGTGTTGTTGGTAGCCGGCTATTTTTTCTTTCACGGTATATTGAATATTCCTCCCAATCGCCAGTTTGCAGCGCAGGTAGTTTATGGCAGTCTTATCGTCAGTACGATGTTTACCGTCATGAGTGTACCTTACGATGCCATGCTCAATGCCCACGAAAATATGCGATACTATGCCATTGTGGGTATTATAGAGTCTCTGCTCAAATTGGCTGTGGCGTTTGCTGTCGTATATACCGCCAGCGACAAACTCATCGTTTACGGCATGCTCATGGCCGCCATACCGTTCATTACCCTGACTATTATGCGGGTTTATTGCCATAGACGATATGAAGAGTGCATATGGGCTCCCCGTCGCTATTTCAACCGAGCTCTGATGCGAGAGATGACGGGATTCGCCGGGTGGAATTTCTTGTCAACGTCATCGGCATTACTCGGAAACTATGGTAATAGTATCATTCTTAATCATTTTTATGGTGTTCGTTTGAATGCTGCTATGGGAGTTGCCAATCAATTGCATGGCCAATTGATGGTATTGTCTACTAATTTGATAAAAGCTCTCAATCCGGTCATCGTAAAAAATGAAGGGGCTCATAATCGAGAAAAGATGTTGGAGATATCATTAATCGGTTGTAAAGTCTCTTTTTTCTTGTTGGCATTGGTGGGAATTCCTTTTATTATTGAAGCCCCTACTATTTTGAAATGGTGGTTGAAAGACATACCTGAATGGACGATTGTATTCCTTCGATGTTGTATTATTCGAGCATTAATTGAACAATTATTTATTACGTTAAATACAACGATCTCTGCACAAGGTAATATAAAAGGCACAAGTTTTTGGAATGGTGTTTTATATATTACGCCTTTGTTTACTCTGTGGTTGTTGTTTCATTATAACTATCCGCCATATTGGTTATATATCAATGCCATTCTTTTTATGGCTATTGGTACGGGTATAGTGCGATTATATTATGTCCGGAAGTTCTGCGGATTGTCTATAATGCATTTTTTCTGTGATGTAATACTCCGATCTTTAATATTGTTGGGCTTAGTATTAACCATATCCTATCTCCCGGAATTTATTCAAACAGTTAAACCTTGGCTTAGAGTAGTATGTGTCTTAGGGACATCTACTTTATCTATAATTATATTAAGTTATCTTGTTTTATTGAACAAAAAGGAAAGAGGATATATCAAGAATAGTTTAAAAAAATATTTTTTACGAATTAGTCGGTAAAGAAAAACCCCATAATAGATTTAAACTAAAATTCTTGTTTTATCTACTGAAATAACTAAGGCTATGATAATCACAAAAATAAGTGACGGTTTTGGTAACCAGATGTTTATGTTTGCATGTGGTTATGCAACCGCTCGTAGATTAGGGACAAGATTGATGTTGGATATTTCTTATCTTGAAACCAATAGTATGCGGTCCTATGAACTTGACAAGCTAAATATCTATTATGACAAGATATTTACAACGAAACATTTGAAATTTTATATTCTTAAAGTGCTTTATCGGAAAGTTGTTCATGCACTTATGCACATATTTTTCCGATTCTATCATGAAAAACGGACATATGTCTATGACGAGAAGTTATCAAATATAAAAGATAATACTTACCTTTTTGGATATTGGCAAACAGAAAAATATTTTAGGAATTACAGGACCGACTTAATGCGGATGTTTACCCCAAATTATGAGCCATCTAATGAATGTCTAAATTATATACGACTCGTGCAAAACTGTAATAGTGTTGCTGTACATATCCGTCGTGGAGATTATGTCAATTTAGGTATCTGCTTAGACCGCTCGTATTATGAGAATGCGTTTAAGAAAATGGAAGAACAGTATAACACTGTAAAATATTTTATCTTTTCTGATGATATTGATTATGCAAAACAAATGTTTCAAAAGAGTAATAGAAACGTCGTTTATGTTCAATATTCATCAAAAAATTCAACTCTTGAAGATTTCTTCATTATGAAAAACTGTAAGCATATCATCATGGCAAACAGTACTTTCAGTTGGTGGGCTGCTTGGTTAAATGAAAATCCAGATAAGATAGTTATATTCCCAGCAACTAAGTTGGCTGCATCTGACTTCTATCCATCGCAATGGATAATGATAAATTAGTATAGTTATGAAACCCTCCGTATTTACGCTGAAAGTTTTGCGAAAGATTTACATAAAGACCTTTGGTGCCCCAAAAGTTTCTATTCCGCAAGAGAAAGATCGGAATATTGTATCGGATATCATCTACCAGTTTTTAGCCAATGATAAACCATGTATGATTGCCCGGTATGGCAGTACCGAACTTACTATGCTCGTCAATTATCTAGGTACAATCTCAAATAAACATTCCATATTACGGTTTATTAAAGGGCAATCACCTGAGTGGTGGTGGAATCGGAACATCATGGCACAAATGCAGCAATGGAGTGGCTTCTTCCCTCCTACCGAAGAAAAACTGTCGCAATTTTGTCAGTTGATGCTCGATGATGCCAAAGAGATGGACATATGTGGTGTGTTCCCTGCTGTAGAACCGCTGATGCATTATGTCGAGCCCTATATGTCATCGCCTTTATATGTACCTTTGTACACATACTCTCCTTTTGTTTCGAGTCGACCATGG
>CASFSC010000059.1 GCA_949296995.1 uncultured Alistipes sp.
CATTTTGTTTCGGGAAGATAACGTCACGTGTGGCGATTATGGCTTTATCCCATTCGATAGTGGGAACATATGATTGCAAAGACATATGGGCTAAAGTTTGCAACTCGTCATATTTTTCCTTCATTGTACGAGTATCGGGAAATTGTGCGAGTCTTTCGCATGATTCACCGTAAGCACGTTTATTGAAGCGTTCCGTTCCCATAACCATTATACCTCGTAATGTTACGGACATTATTTTTTCAGGTATTCCGTAACGATCGTTTACAGGATAAGGCGTGCCGCAGAGAGCAACGGCTTTTGTAAATTTGGTATTTTGAAAAATCTGTTCCGCAGCCCATACCCCGAAAGACCATGCAAAAAGATATCTTTTATCATATTTTTCCACTATGTCGCTATGTGCTAAAGATTTTATCGTGCGGTAATCGTACAGGCATAGAATATCATAACCTTGTGGCTGTATGTGCTCTACGGCATGATGGTCTGCAGCCCAGCCTAAGGCAAAAATGATAATGGACGGATTGTTGTTTTTTATCAGCCAATGTTTTTGCATACATCTAAGAATTTTGCGATATCTTCATCCGAGAAAGCAGCACTTAATGATACTCTTACACGTGCTGATCCTTTGGGAACGGTAGGGTAGCGTACAGGCATTACCCAGAATCCGGCTTCACGAAATTTGCGGCTCATTTCGAGGGCTTTGCTGTTTTCACCTGCAATAATGGGAATTATTTGCGATTCCCCGTTGCACATTTTTACCATTTTGGCAAGATGTTCTCTCTCCCTCTTCATTTCCGGCAATCGTGATATTACATAGTCCGACCAACGTAATGAAACAGGTGGTAATGCCGTGGAAAATATAAGCGTACGCATACGATTGATCAACAGGTCCCGGGTTTGTGAATCCGTTACAACGAATGCTCCTTGCGATGCGATGGCTTTACCTAAGGTAGCTATGATTATGTCGCATTCTGTTGCCGCCGTTTTACCATTTGAGTCGATTATTATTTCACTGGTCAATCCGGCTCCGTCAGGACCTAACACTCCGAAAGCATGTGCTTCGTCGATATAAATTTTGAAACCGTATTTATTTTTCAGTTCAATCAGCTCTTTTAACAGGGCTTTGTCTCCATCCATGCTGAATAGGGATTCTGTGACAACCCAGATATTGTCATATTTTTCCTTGTTCTTTTTTAACAGGGTTTCGAGATGGTTCATGTCGTTGTGCGCAAAACGGATCCATTCCGCTTCACATAGACGCAGGCCGTCTATTATGCTTGCATGAACAAGTTTGTCGGCAAGGATCAGATCTTTTTTAAATGTTACGGCCGGAAGAACTCCACTGTTGACAAGGTATCCTGATCCGAGTACCAATACCGAACGACATTCATATAGCTTTGCTATTGTCTGTTCCAGAGTTGAGTAATCAGGACTGTTCCCGGTAATAAGGCGTGATGACGGGTTGCTTAACAAAAATTCACCGCTTTCGGCTATTTCGTGCATAAACTTTTTGTGCATGTCACTTGCAGCAATACCCAAATAATCGTTCGACGAAAAATTAAGTAAGCATTCCTCCTTTTTGTTTTCGTCGTTTTTATCTTTTATCAGTATATATTTTCCCGAACATTTTATATCGGGTAGTTGTCTGAAATTGTCATCGGCCTTGAGTCGGGCCAAAATATCCTCTGTCATACAAATATTTCATTGTTTTCCAATCCCAATAGGGTGCGGACAGCTTTGCGGCCCTCCTCTCCCAGATCGATGGAAAAATTGTTTACGAAAAGTTCTATATGTTGTGCCGTCACCTCTTCACTCAATTCCTGTGCGTACTCTTTTATGAAAGGAGCAGATACTGCCGGATGTGCAAATGCATATTCGACACTGCGGCGCACAACCCTGTCTATTTTTTCCTGTGTTGCTTTATCTAATCTGCGTGATACCGCGATAGCACCTAAAGGTAAAGGCAGAGATGTCTGTTTTTCCCATTCTATACCTAAGTCTGCTATTAGTCTCAGACCTTTCTTCTTATATGTAAAGCGTCCTTCGTGTATCAGTACGCCTGCATCGCATTCCCCGTCGAGGACAGCATCTGCAATGTCTGAAAACAGGTATACGTTTTTTTCTTTTACAACAGGGAAAATCTTCTCCATTAGTAAGTTAGCTGTAGTATGTATGCCCGGAATTGCAACTTTGACATCGCTCATTTCGTCGGGATAAATTTTGTATTTGCTTACCAATAGCGGGCCATTGCCTCGACCGAGCGCACTGCCGCTATTAAGAAGTTTGTATTTGTCGCAAATCTGTGGTACTATGGCGTAACTTATTTTCGAAATGTCGGGAGTTCCAGTCAATGCCTCTCCGTTTAATTGTTCTATATCAGCGAGATTAAGTTCGAAAGACACTCCTTCCGTGTCTATTCGGCCGTGTACCGCAGCATCGAACATAAATGTGTCGTTGGGACAGGTCGATATGTTAAGTGTTAGTTTCATTTATATAAACATTTTAACTGTTTTTGCAAGGTTTTCAGTAGCTTCGGTAATATCCCATTTCGAAAAATCTTCTCCTACCGTATTGGATATGGCGCGAAGTTCCAGAAAACGTACTTTTTTTTCGAGACATACATTGAAAAAGGCAGCTCCTTCCATATTCTCAATCTGTACGAATGTAGTCTCTGCATAGGGAAATCCTGCTGCGTTGACACTGTTGCTTGCAACTATTTTCAGGCTTTTTATATCCGTACGTCCAGAATAATCGTAACAATAGGGACATGAAAATCTCTCTTTGAATTTCGGAGTGAATGTGCCTTCGGAAAATGAACCGGCATCGGCTGTATATTCGGTATTTACTATTACACATTCTCCCTTTGTGATACCTTTGTCGGGATATGCTCCGGCTATTCCCGCAAGAATGATTTGGGCTGGAGAATATCTGTTTATGACTTCAGCCGTTTTGCATGCGGTTCTGATTGCTCCCACACCGGAAATTTCAGTGATTACATCGGAATATGGTTGGATAATCCGAGTTATCTTTTCCATTTCCAATGTTGTAGGAACAAGTATTACGGTTTTAATTTTTCTCTCCATTTCGGCAAGTTTTTAATGTCGCAATATGTACAGATACTGCAAGTGCGATTACGAAAAGTAGTACTCTGAGCCATGTTGTCTGAATGAATATTATGGCAGTGAATGCTATTACACTGCACATTGTGACTATTGCTGAAAACTTTACAAAAACGGGAACTCCTTTTCCGCAATTATAATTTTTCAGATATTGACCGAAATGTTTATTGGCATATAACCAATCTATCATTTCAGGATAGCTTTTTGAAAAACAGTATATGGCGAGCAGAAGGAATGGCGTAGTTGGCAAAATCGGTAAAAAAGCACCTGCAAAACCCAATCCGACAGCACTATAACCAGCTATTTTCAACAAAGTCTTTTTCACAACGTGTTAAATAAGGCGCAAGATACGAAAAATCAAAAAGAGTTTGTGAAAAAATCTCTATCTTTGCGGGAGCAAAAAAGAACATATTATGTCAGAAAATTCCATATTGTCACGTCTTGACGGTTTACGCTTGAAGTATGAAGAGATTGGTCAGCAGTTGACCGATCCTGAAGTTATTTCCGACGTCAAGAAATTCGTAAACCTTAACAAGGAGTATAAGGAGCTTGAGCCGGTTGTTGAACTTAGTGAGCGTTACCGTACGGCATTGAATCATCTTAAGGAGGCAAAGGATTTGTTACAGACCGAAAAAGATGAAGATATGCGTGAAATGGCCCGTGAAGAGGTGGCCGAATTGGAACCTTTGCTTGTAAAGCTGGAAGAGGAGATAAAATTGGCTCTTATCCCGGCAGACCCTCAGGACGGGAAAAATGCAATCCTTGAAATACGAGGAGGAACAGGTGGTGACGAAGCTGCAATATTTGCAGGAGACCTGTTGCGCATGTACTTGAAATTCATAGAGAAAAAAGGTTGGAAGTATGAAATCAACAGTGCTAGTGAAGGTGCTGCGGGAGGATTCAAGGAAGTTGTTTTAAAAGTAATAGGACAAGGCGTTTATGGTGTTTTGAAATATGAATCGGGAGTACATCGTGTTCAACGTGTTCCCCAGACCGAAACACAGGGACGAGTACATACTTCGGCTGCATCGGTAGCTGTTCTTCCGGAAGCCGAAGAGTTCGATATAGACCTTAAGATGGATGATATCCGCAAGGATACTTTCTGTGCATCGGGACCTGGCGGTCAGTCGGTAAATACTACATATTCGGCCATTCGTCTTACCCATATTCCTACCGGTATAGTGGTTCAATGTCAGGACCAAAAGTCTCAGTTGAAGAATTTTGATAAAGCCCTTGAAGAACTTCGTACTCGTATATATAATCTCGAATATCAGAAATATTTGGATGAAATAGCGAGCAAACGTAAAACGATGGTTTCGACAGGAGACCGAAGTGCAAAAATACGTACCTATAATTATCCTCAGGGACGAGTTACGGACCATCGTATCAATTTGACACTTTATAATTTGAGTGCCATAATGGACGGTGACATTCAGGAAATTATAGATAAACTGCAGATAGCTGAAAATGCTGAACGACTTAAGGCAAGTGAAGAAAATCAAATATAATTACTATGACTTCATCCCAACTTTTTGAACAAATACAATCCAAAGGAAGTTTCCTTTGCGTAGGATTGGATAGCGATATTAATAAAATCCCACAATTTTTATTGGGAAAGGATGATCCCATTTTTGAATTCAATAAGGCAATAATAGATGCAACAGCTCCTTATGCTGTATGTTATAAGCCGAATCTTGCTTTTTATGAAGATAATGGGGCCAAAGGTTTTCTCTCTTTTGAAAAGACATGTAATTATATCAGAGAAAAATATCCTGAAATCTTTATAATTGCTGATGCCAAACGTGGAGATATCGGTAATACTTCGGAAATGTATGCCAGGGCATTTTTTTCGGGCAATTTGGTTGATGCCGTAACATTGTCTCCTTATATGGGCCGTGATACGGTTGATCCTTTTTTGAAATTTAAAGATAAATGGGCGGTCGTGTTAGCTTTGACATCAAATCCGAGTGCTGCAGATTTTGAATTGCAACGCCTCGAAGATGGAGGATACCTCTATGAAAAAGTTATAGATACATCGAAAGAGTGGGGTACAGCCGATAATATGATGTATGTTGTCGGAGCCACCCAGGCCAAAATGCTCAAAGGTATAAGAGAATTGATTCCCGATCATTTTTTGCTTGTCCCGGGTGTGGGTGCGCAGGGAGGAAGTCTTCAGGAAGTGGCACGTTACGGAATGAACAAACGTTGCGGATTGTTGGTGAATTCGTCACGCGGAATAATATATGCCGATAAAACCGAAAATTTTGCAGCGGCAGCAGGTGAAAAAGCCAAAGAGTTGGCTGTCGAAATGGCTTCGTTGATGGAAACTTTTCTGAAATAAGAAATAGTTTGGAATTTATCTTATGAGCATATGAATTTGTAATAGGTAAATGTGAACCCATATTATACGAGAGAGCCGGATCCATGGATCCGGCTCTCTCGTGTGTGTATGATATGTTGATTCTTTACCTTTATTTTAACTTTTATCTTATTCTGTCTAACGATTTTACGATAGTTTCGTCCTTAAGAATGCCTCGGAATGCAAGATATGTTAACAGAATGCAAACCAATGGCATAATGTCTGTCAGTGAATACCTGATCGAATGTATTGCAGCTTCGTTTATGATATTGCCTGAACGAATAAGATAATATGCAACGAATATTTGCAATCCAATCAGAAGTACAATTTCCACTATGCACAGCCTTATCTGTACCCAACGCCAGCGATATAAAAATATGGTTACAAACGGGATGGCACAGCAAAGAACCATAAGAATTCCCATTTGAGGTGTAGGTACAGCCGTTTCTCCTATTGTGATATTTTTTATTCCCCATGCTTTTATTACAAATTCTTCGGTTCCTCCGATAAAATTCCCAAACGGTGCAAAGAACATTGCAAGAATTACCCCGAATACTATTATAAGATATACTGTCTGAATTCTTTGTATCATGATTTTAAAGTTTTATTATAAGGTTTCGTCGATTAAGTATTTGTTTCTGTCAGTCGAATTTCGATTTATCAGTTCACCGATAAATCCTGCGAGGAACAACTGTACCCCTACTATTACCGTAACGATTGCAATATAAAATAGAGGTTGATCCGTTACTATTCTTAGCGGCATGGCATGTGCTTGTTTATACAGTTTTTCGGCTATCAGATATATCGTTGTTATACCTCCGACCAAGAACATGAGTGTGCCCAATCCACCGAAAAAGTACATGGGACTTTTCCCGAAACGGGACATGAATGTTACGGTTATAAGGTCGAGATATCCTTTTATCATTCTTTCCCAGCCGTATTTTGATTTTCCGAATTTGCGGGCTTGATGTTGTACTACTTTTTCGCCTATTTTGCCGAATCCGGTTTTTTTTGCGAGTATGGGAATGTAACGGTGCATTTCGCCATACACTTCAATGCTTTTTACCACTTTGCGGCGATATGCTTTCAAGCCGCAATTAAAATCATGTAGTTTGATTCCGGAAACAAATCTCGCTGTACGGTTGAAGAATTTGCTGGGCCATCTTTTCCCAATAGGGTCATGACGACATTTTTTCCATCCGCTGACAAGATCATATCCCTCTTCAGTAATCATACGGTATAGTTCGGGTATTTCGTCAGGAGAATCTTGCAGATCAGCATCCATTGTTATGACCACTTCTCCTTGTGCCGTTTCGAAACCGCAGTAAAGGGCTGCTGATTTGCCATAATTATGACGGAAACGTATACCTTTTATATTTGGATTTTGTATCTTGATTTTTTCAATTACTTTCCATGAATTGTCCGTACTGCCGTCATCGATGAAAATAACCTCATATGTAAAATTGTGTTCATCCATCACGCGTTTTATCCATGAGATTAACTCTTCGAGCGATTCTTCTTCGTTATAAAGAGGAACTATGACGGAAATGTTAGGTTCGAATTGTGACATGATGATTGAGTTTTATGCCTGAGGGTTTTCTGTGTTATTTGGATCTGACGGCCTTTGATATTGCGTATTAGGATATCGTTTGACAAAGGCTGAAATAACAACACCGATTAATCCTCCGTATATTATCATGTTGATTATGCCGCTGAAAATCATTAAAATCGGATTTTTTAATACCCACATGGAATTTTTCATCTCTTCGATTAAATTTTCCGGCAAATCTTGTTGGAGCAGTGCTGTTTCGAATATATCCCTGTAATATTCCGGATCTACATAATTTTGTAATATGAACTGTCCTACACCTGCGATTATTCCGGCACAAAGCATCATTCTGAGAATGAATCCCATACTCTGTGCATATGAAAACCCGTTATCGCCATGTATGTAAGAGATTTTTTTCGCATATATGAAAATGAATATTATCAAAGCTGCGAAATTCAATGCTCCCGTAATCCATGGTTGGTTATTGTCGAGTTTGCCAATGTATCCGATAATCATTATGACTATGAATGCCAGTCCGAGAAAAAGTCCGCCAGTTGCAGCTTCTTTCCATGTTATTCTTTTTAGCGTCGGCTCCATGTAAATATAATATTTAAACAGTTTTCTTATAATAACTCACCTATTCCTTCTCGGATTATTTCCGGTTCTTCACTCGTACAATCTACTATTGTTGTCAGTTCCATATTGCCATATCCTCCGTCTACGAGCAAATCTATTGATGAAGCGTATTTTTCATATATCAATGAAGGATCAGTCGTGTATTCTATTTCCGAGTTGCGGTCTTTTACAGAAGAAGAAACCAGCGGATAACCCAATGCCGATGTGATTGCCAATGCAATATTGTTATCAGGAATTCTTATTCCTACCGTTTTTTTCTTTTCAAGGAATTTTTCAGGTACTTTTCCTGATGCGTTGAGTATGAATGTAAACGGTCCCGGTGTGTTGCGTTTCAACAGTTTGAAAGTAGGGTTATCGACCTTTGCATATGTCGATATGGTACTTAGGTCAGGACATACTATCGAAAGGTCGTTTCCTAATTTTCCGCTTATGGTTTTCAATTTGTCTATTGCTTTCAGGCTGTGCAGGGAACATCCGAATGCATATACGCTATCGGTAGGGTATATGATTACCCCGTCGTTTTGGAGTATGTCAACTACCTGAGCAATATATTTATCATTAGGATTTTCCGGATATATTCTGATAGTCATAGTTGTAGCTAAAAAAAGGGTAAGCTACTTATATCGCACCGCTACAACCACCTACCCTTGCTCTCTTCCGAGCCTGGGGGAATTCAGCAGGAGCTGGTCGTATAAGACTTACCCACTGCAAAAATAAACAAATTTGCTCTATCTGCAAAAAGTTTTCGGTTTAATTGTTATTTACCCAAACATGCCATTAAATTATCTAAAAATATCATTATGTGTATAAAAAAGTTGCAAATATATTTGGTGATGCTCTTATAAAATATTAAATTTGATAATAGCTGCCGGAATAATACTTAAAAATGTGAGCCATGAAGACGTTTAAGCCCTATGCAGTATTTCTCTGCTTTACCCTGTTTTTTATAAATTTCTCATATTCTTCGGAATTAAACAGTATTTCGGCCCTGTTTTCGGAACAGGTATCGGTATATCCGCAGGAGAAGTTGTACGTTCAGACCGATAAGCCCTATTATATAGTCGGTGAAGATGTGTGGTTCCGTGCTTTTCTGGCAGATAATATGTCCTTGATTCCCGATACTACGAGTAGATATGTTTATTGTGAATTGGTCAGTCCCGTAGATACTGTCGTAACTCGAGTAAAGGTACGTCCCGTTAACGGAGCCTATTCAGGATATATTCACCTGGATGAAGAATTGATATCTGGAGATTATCAGTTGCGTTTCTACACACAGTATATGCAGAATAGTGGAGAAGAATACTTTTATCGTAAACGTATCTCTATCG